>NZ_JASCPP010000072.1:0-36519 GCF_029959745.1 Pseudomonas sp. PS01298
CCGCCGGGCTTGCGGGCGAGCGCGTACCCGGGGTCGCTAGCGCCGGCAAGCGGGACTTCTACAGGAGTGTGTTCGGCGTCAGTTGCTGGCCTTGCCACTCAAATGCGACCGGGGCCAGCACCTGGTCAATCTGTGCATCGCGCCACAGCTCAGCCAGGGTCTTGCCGACCTCAGGGTGAACACGCTCCGGCGCCATCAACGACAGCGGCCACAGCACAAACGCATTCTTCAGGATCTCCGCACGCGGCAGGATCAAACCATCGAAATTGCCCACCAGTTCGCCATACAGCAGCACGTCGATGTCCAGCGGCAGGCCCTTGCGGTCTGGCGCATAGCGACCGTTATCGGCCTCGATGAACTTGAGCCGACGGTCCAGCTCCATCAACGGCAGGTCGGTATAGCCCGACACCACCAGGTTGAAGAAGGGCCCGCTCTTGATGCCCACTGGCTGGCTTTCGAACACCGCCGAGCAGCGCATATCCGTCAAAAAGCTCGCCAGGGCGTCCAGGCCTGCATGCAAACGCGGCTCGCGCTCGATATTGCTACCGAGACCAAGGTAAACCTGAGTTAGCGACATCCGCGCTCGATCTCCACGCCCACGCCCTTGGCAGCCGGCACGGCTCCCGGCTTGGTCAACTTGAGGTGCAGCCAGGGAATCTGGAATTCACTCATCAGCACTTCGGCCAGGCGCTCGGCGAAGGTTTCCACCAGTTGGTACTGGGACTGCTCGGCAAAGGCCTGGATACGCGCGGACACGCTGGCGTAATCCAGGGCCAGGGTCAGGTCGTCACCCGCAGCCGCCGGGCGATTGTCCCAGGCAAAACTCAGGTCCAGGCGCAGACATTGGCGAATGCCACGCTCCCAGTCGTAGGCCCCGATCACGGTGTCGACTTCCAGGCCTTCGATAAACACTCTGTCCAAGCACTCTTCTCCGCAGCACGACAAGGGCGCGATGCCCCGTTAGAATCAGGGCGTCCTCGCCCGGAATAGTTAGCATGTTTTGGTCACTGGCGATTCTCGCCTACCTGCTCGGCTCGCTGTCCTTTGCCATTTTGCTCAGCCGCCTGACGGGAAATCCCGACCCGCGAATGAGTGGCTCAGGCAATGCCGGCGCCACCAATATGTTGCGCCTGGCGGGCAAGAAACTTGCCGTCCTGACGTTGCTCGGCGACGTCTGCAAGGGCCTCTTGCCCGTACTGATCGCCAATGCTGCCGGCCTGTCCCTGCAGCAGCAGGCCTGGGTGGGCGTGTGCGCCGTCCTGGGCCATCTGTTTCCGCTGTACTTCCGCTTTCGCGGCGGCAAAGGGGTCGCGACGGCAGCCGGCATGCTGCTGGGGATCTACCCGCCGGCGGCGTTGCTGGCCGTGCTGGCCTGGCTGCTGACGTTCTACCTGACCCGCACCAGCTCACTGGCCGCATTGATCGCCACCCCGCTCACCCTGCCGTTGCTGGCCTGGCAGGAACCGGCAGCGCTGCTGCCGATGAGCGTGTTGACGCTGCTGATCGTCTGGCGCCACCGGGGCAATTTACGCGACCTGTTTGCCGGGCGCGAACGGCATTTTTAAATACCCCCAATGCGCGCGGCCCACGCTGCACCTCACAGCGGTGACAACTGCTCCATCGGCCAACGTGCCTGCACGCTGATCGCCAGGCTTTCATGTTGCCCGGCCTGCAGGCGCTGGCAACCGGCATAGGCGATCATCGCGCCGTTGTCGGTGCAGAACTCCGGCCGCGCGTAGAACACATCACCCTTCATGTCGCCGAGCATTTTCTCCAGCGAAGCGCGCAAGGCCTTGTTGGCGCTGACGCCGCCTGCGATCACCAGGCGCTTCATGCCAGCCTGTTTCAGGGCACGCTTGCACTTGATGGTCAAAGTCTCCACCACGGCCTGCTGGAACGCCAGCGCGATGTCGCAACGGGCTTGCTCACTGTCGTCCCCGGCGCTGACGCTCTGCTGCCAGGTGTTCAGCGCCGAGGTTTTCAAGCCGCTGAAGCTGAACATCAGGCCCGGCCGATCGCACATCGGGCGCGGGAAGGTGTAGCGGCCCGGCACGCCCTTTTCGGCGAGCCGGGCGATTTCCGGACCACCGGGATAATTGAGCCCCATCATCTTCGCGGTCTTGTCGAATGCTTCACCGGCAGCGTCATCCAGCGACTCGCCCAACAACGTGTATTGGCCGATCCCGTCGACCTGGACCAGCTGCGTATGACCGCCGGAAACCAACAAAGCGACGAACGGGAACTGCGGCGGTGTTTTTTCCAGCATCGGCGCCAATAAATGGCCTTCCATGTGGTGCACACCCAGGGCCGGAATCCCCCAGGCGAAGGCCAGCGCCTGGGCGCAAGAGGCCCCCACCAGCAGGGCTCCGACCAATCCGGGGCCAGCGGTGTAGGCAATGGCGTCGATCTCGGTCGGCACGCAACCGGCTTCATCCAGCACCTGGCGAATCAACGGCAGCATGCGCTTGACGTGATCACGGCTGGCGAGCTCGGGCACCACGCCGCCATAAGCGCGGTGCAGGTCGATCTGACTGAACAGCGCATCGGCCAGGAGCCCGCGTTCACTGTCGTAAAGTGCGACACCGGTTTCGTCGCAGGAGGTTTCAAGTCCCAGTACTAGCATGGGTTTGCGCCTTGTAGAGGCTGAATTCGAAGGCGCGCATAATAGTCGCCACTCCCCCTCCCGACTAGCGGTTTTCGATCAGAGGCTTTGCATTCCGGGCAATGAGGGGTTAACATCCGCAACCCTTAAAAACCGACGACCTCAGCCGCGAATTTTTTGCGACGAGAACGTTGATCCCGGTAATGAAAGAAGGTAGCTCTGGATGCCAGCCGTCAAAGTAAAAGAGAACGAACCCTTCGACGTAGCTCTGCGTCGTTTCAAGCGCTCCTGCGAAAAAGCCGGTGTTCTGGCTGAAGTTCGTAGCCGCGAATTTTACGAGAAGCCAACTTCTGAGCGTAAGCGTAAAGCAGCAGCCGCTGTTAAGCGTCACGCCAAGAAAGTTCAGCGCGAGCAGCGCCGCGCCGTTCGTCTGTACTAATACACAGACGTTCGTAGCAAGCTTCTGCCAAGCCCGGCCCTCAGCCGGGCTGTTGGCATTTGCGGATATCGCTTGATGCTTCACCGTCGACGCCGCACACGCGACCGAGACACTGCTTCACACGTCAGGACTGGCTCTTCTGCCAGCGGTGCACGTCTCTTCTGACGAGCCTAACAAGGCTACTGACGAGCACACTTATTCCATAAACAGGCGATCAACTGGATCGACTGTGCCCATCAAGGCGTTTCCGAGGCCCACCGTTGGCCAATACCGGGCGTCAGGGCAACATTTCCACACCGAAGACTGATTAGAAACTAACGTCAGTGAATATTCGGCAGATACACTTCCGTACACCCCATGCAGACGCTAGATGCTCGAGCACTCGATACGCGCGCTTGAACACTTCACGGGCCCTCATTTACACGCAGTGATGACGAGAACGCCATGGCCGGGCTGATTCCCCAGAGCTTTATTGACGACCTTCTGAACCGCACCGACATCGTCGATGTTGTCAGCTCGCGCGTGCAAATGAAGAAGGCCGGCAAGAACTACACCGCCTGCTGCCCGTTCCACAAAGAAAAGACCCCCTCGTTCAGCGTCAGCCCTGACAAGCAGTTCTACTACTGCTTCGGCTGCGGCGCCGGCGGCAACGCCCTCGGCTTCATCATGGACCACGACAACCTGGACTTCCCCCAGGCCGTCGAGGAACTGGCCAAAGCCGCCGGCATGGAAATCCCTCGCGAGGAAAGTGGCCGTGCGCACAAACCGCGCCAGCCTACCGATTCGCCGCTGTACCCGCTGCTGACGGCCGCTGCCGACTTCTATCGTCAGGCGCTTAAAAGCCATCCGCAGCGCAAGGCCGCCGTCGACTACCTCAAGGGTCGCGGACTCACCGGTGAAATCGCCCGCGACTTCGGCCTCGGTTTCGCCCCACCGGGCTGGGACAACCTCTACAAGCACCTGAGCAGCGACACCCTGCAGCAAAAAGCCATGATCGATGCCGGCCTGCTGGTGGAAAACGCCGAGACCGGCAAACGCTATGACCGTTTCCGCGACCGCGTGATGTTTCCAATCCGCGACAGCCGGGGCCGCATCATCGCCTTCGGCGGCCGCGTACTGGGTGACGACAAGCCCAAATACCTGAACTCCCCGGAAACCCCGGTGTTTCACAAGGGCCAGGAGCTGTACGGGCTGTTCGAGGCGCGCAAGAACAACCGCAACCTCGATGAAATCATTGTGGTTGAAGGCTACATGGACGTGATCGCGCTGGCTCAGCAAGGCCTGCGCAATGCGGTGGCCACCCTTGGCACCGCGACCAGCGAAGAACACATGAAGCGCCTGTTTCGCGTGGTGCCCAGCGTATTGTTCTGCTTCGACGGCGACCAGGCCGGCCGCAACGCCGCCTGGCGCGCCCTCGAAGCCACGCTGTCGAGCCTGCAGGACGGGCGCCGCGCTCGCTTTCTGTTTTTGCCCGAAGGCGAAGACCCGGACACCCTGGTCCGCTCCGAAGGCACCGACGCGTTCCGCGCGCGCATTAACCAGCATGCACAGCCGTTGGCCGACTACTTCTTCCAGCAACTGACCGAAGAAGCCGATCCACGCTCGCTTGAAGGCAAGGCCCACATGGCCACCCTCGCTGCGCCGTTGATCGACAAAGTCCCAGGCGCGAACCTGAAATCGCTGATGCGCATGCGCCTGCTCGAAATCACCGGATTGAGCGGTGAAGCCGTCAGCCAGCTGGTGCACAACGCCCCGCAGGACGCGCCGCCTGCCTACGACCCAGGCATGGATTACGACGCCATGCCGGACTATTCGGATTTCCATCAACCGCAGGAGGCCTACGCGCCACAGCAGGAATGGACGCCGAAAAAACCCGGCGCCGGCGGCAAGAAATGGGACAAGAAGCCCTGGAGCAAGAACGGCAAGCGCGGTGATCGCGACGAAGCCTACGCACCACGCACGCCGGTTGCCGTAGAGGCACCGACGTTGATTGCCCTGCGCACGCTTATCCACCACCCGCAACTGGCGGGCAAGGTTGAAAGTGCCGAACATTTTGCCAACGAGAGCAACACTTACGCTCAGGTGCTGATCGCCCTGATCGAAGCCGTGCAGAAAAATCCTAAGCTAAACTCTATTCAGCTGATGGCTCGCTGGCATGGAACCGAACAAGGCCGCTTGTTGAAAGCCCTCGCGGAAAAGGAGTGGCTAATTGACGGCGATAACCTTGAACAACAGTTTTTAGACACCATTACTAGGTTATCCGCGGGTCAGCACACGCAGACCCTCGATGAACTGATCAAGAGAGCAAGGCAGCCGGGATTGTCGGCTGAAGAGCAAATTCAGATAGCAAAACAGATGCGCGACCTCTTAAAACAGAATGTTTCCGCATCAAACCCGACCTCAGCTGGCGTGTGAGGTCATAGCTCGGGTATAATCCTCGGCTTGTTTTTTGCCCGCCAAGACCTTCAGTGGATAGGGTGTTATGTCCGGAAAAGCGCAACAGCAGTCTCGTATCAAAGAGTTGATCACCCTTGGTCGTGAGCAGAAGTATCTGACTTACGCAGAGGTCAACGATCACCTGCCTGAGGATATTTCAGATCCAGAGCAGGTGGAAGACATCATCCGCATGATTAACGACATGGGGATCCCCGTACACGAGAGTGCTCCGGATGCGGACGCCCTTATGTTGGCCGACGCCGATACCGACGAGGCAGCCGCTGAAGAAGCCGCTGCCGCGCTGGCCGCGGTGGAGACCGACATCGGTCGCACGACTGACCCTGTGCGCATGTATATGCGTGAAATGGGTACCGTCGAGTTGCTGACACGTGAAGGCGAAATCGAAATCGCCAAGCGTATCGAAGAGGGTATCCGTGAAGTGATGGGCGCAATCGCGCACTTCCCAGGCACGGTTGACCACATTCTCTCCGAGTACACTCGCGTCACCACCGAAGGTGGCCGCCTGTCCGACGTCCTCAGCGGTTATATCGATCCGGACGACGGCATTGCGCCGCCTGCCGCCGAAGTACCACCGCCTGTCGATGCCAAGGCCGCGAAAGCCGACGACGATTCCGAAGACGACGACGCTGAAGCCAGCGGCGATGACGAAGATGAAGTCGAAAGCGGTCCGGACCCGATCATTGCTGCCCAGCGTTTCGGTGCGGTTTCCGATCAAATGGAAATCACCCGCAAGGCCCTGAAAAAGCACGGTCGCGCCAACAAGCAGGCAATTGCCGAGCTGCTGGCCCTGGCTGAGCTGTTCATGCCGATCAAGCTGGTACCGAAGCAATTCGAAGGCCTGGTTGAGCGTGTTCGCAGCGCCCTTGAGCGTCTGCGTGCACAAGAACGCGCAATCATGCAGCTGTGTGTGCGTGATGCACGCATGCCGCGTGCCGACTTCCTGCGCCAGTTCCCGGGCAACGAAGTTGACGAAAGCTGGACCGACGCACTGGCCAAGGGCAAGGCGAAATACGCCGAAGCCATTGGTCGCCTGCAGCCCGACATCATCCGTTGCCAGCAGAAGCTGACCGCGCTTGAGACCGAAACCGGTCTGACGATTGCCGAGATCAAGGACATCAACCGTCGCATGTCGATCGGTGAGGCCAAGGCCCGCCGCGCGAAGAAAGAGATGGTTGAAGCGAACTTGCGTCTGGTGATCTCCATCGCCAAGAAGTACACCAACCGTGGCCTGCAATTCCTCGATCTGATCCAGGAAGGCAACATCGGCTTGATGAAGGCTGTGGACAAGTTCGAATACCGTCGCGGCTACAAGTTCTCGACCTATGCCACCTGGTGGATCCGTCAGGCGATCACTCGCTCGATCGCCGACCAGGCCCGCACCATCCGTATTCCGGTGCACATGATCGAGACGATCAACAAGCTCAACCGTATTTCCCGGCAGATGTTGCAGGAAATGGGTCGCGAACCGACCCCGGAAGAGCTGGGCGAACGCATGGAAATGCCTGAGGACAAGATCCGCAAGGTATTGAAGATCGCTAAAGAGCCGATCTCCATGGAAACCCCGATCGGTGATGACGAAGACTCCCATCTGGGTGACTTCATCGAAGACTCGACGATGCAGTCGCCAATCGATGTCGCCACCGTTGAGAGCCTTAAAGAAGCGACTCGCGACGTACTGTCCGGCCTCACTGCCCGTGAAGCCAAGGTACTGCGCATGCGTTTCGGCATCGACATGAATACCGACCACACCCTTGAGGAAGTCGGTAAGCAGTTTGACGTGACCCGTGAGCGGATCCGTCAGATCGAAGCCAAGGCGCTGCGCAAGTTGCGCCACCCGACGCGAAGCGAGCATCTGCGCTCCTTCCTCGACGAGTGATACCAGAACCCCCGGCCCAGGCCGGGGGTTTTGTTTTGTATCGATTTAACTCGACAGATTAACTGCCCCCGCACCACCCCTCCCCCGCAATGCCCGTCTACACTCGAAACATTCCCCGTGCCATAACGAGACCGTTATGCCCAGATTGCCGACTGTGTTACTGCTGTCGCTGCTGACCTGGACCGCAACGGCTGGCGCGTTGACTCTTACTGATGATGAGCGTGGCTGGCTGGCGGACCATCAGGAGCTGCGCCTGGGGGTGGACGCGTCGTGGCCACCTTTTGAATACCGCGACGAAAACGGCCGCTACCAAGGCCTGGCGGCGGATTACGTGCGCCTGATCCAGGACCGCCTCGGCGTGAGGGTCAAGCTGATCGAGCCAGTGAACTGGAGCGCGGTGCTGGAGCAGGCCCGCAACAACCAGCTCGACCTGCTGCCAGGCATCATGTCCACGCCGGAGCGCCAGGGCTACATGGCGTTCACGCGCCCGTACCTGGACTTCCCTATCGTCATCCTGGCCCATGAAGGCGGCGCGACTCCCCGCACCCTGAAGGACCTCTACGGCCTGAAGATTGCCGTGGTCGAGAACTACGCTCCCCATGAGCTGCTGCGCACTCATCATCCCGACCTCAACCTGGTGGCCATGCCAAACGTCAGCTCGACGTTGCAGGCCCTGGCGACCGATGAGGTGGATGCGGTGGTCGGCGACCTGGCCTCCAGCGTCTGGAGCCTGCGCCAGCTCAAACTGGATGGTTTGTACGTCAGCGGCGAGACTCCCTATCGCTACCAACTGGCGATGGGCGTGCCACGAGACAACAAAATGCTGGTGGGCATCCTGGACAAGGTCCTGGCCGACCTCAGCCCGCAGGAAACCGACGCGATCCAGCAACACTGGGTCGGCAGCTTTACCGATCACCGCACATTCTGGACCGATCTGCTGATGTACGGCCTGCCTGCGGTGCTGTTGCTGAGCACCGTCCTGGCCATCGTGATTCGGATCAATCGTCGGCTCAGCTCGGAAATTTCCCGCCGTGTCGCCCTCGAACAGGAACTGCGCAGCAGCGAATATCACTATCGCGGGCTGGTGGAGAGCCTGTCCGCCATTGCCTGGGAAGCCAGCGTCACCGACTTCACCTATAGCTACGTCTCACCACATGCCGAGGAATTGCTCGGCTATCCCCGCGCGCATTGGCTGATTCCGGGCTTCTGGCGCAACATCATCCACCCGGCCGACCTGACGCGGACCGAAGCCTATTGCTACCGCGAAACCCGCGCCAGCCGCGATCACAGTGTCGATTACCGGGTGATCACTGCCGACGGTCGCTGCCTGTGGGTGCGCGACATTGTCAGCCTGATCGAACACGGCCACGAACCGGTACTGCGCGGCTTGATGATCGACATCAGCGAAGCCAAGCGCACCGAGGAGGCGCTGCAACTGTCCGAGCAGAAATTTGCCTCCGTGTTCCAGCAGTGCCCGGACATTCTGGTGATCGCGCGGCTGTCCGATGGCTGCCTGCTGGAGGTCAACAAAGCGTTCGAGGACCAGGTTGGCCTGACGGCCGAGGAAGTGCTCGGCAAAACTGCGACGTCCCTGAATATCTGGGGCATCCCGGGCATCGGCCCCGACCTGCTGAAACGGGTGCAAACCACCAGTATCCGCAACCTCGAAATGCCGTTCCGGCGCAGCAACGGCCAGGCGTTCACCGGGCTGATTTCGGCCGAGCCGTTCCAGCTCGACACCACCGAAGCCTTGGTGGTGGTGGTGCGCGACATCACCCAACTCAAGGAAACCCAGCAACAACTGCAAACCTCCGAGGAGAAGTTCGCCAAAGCCTTCCACGCCTCCCCTGACGGCTTGCTGCTGAGCCGGCAACGCGATGGCCTGCTGATTGAAGTCAACGATGGTTTCAGCCGCATCACCGGCTTCAACAGTGCCACCTCCCTCGACCAGTCCACCCTGGACCTGGGCATCTGGGTCGACCTCAACGAGCGCAAGCACATGCTGGAGTTGATGCACCGCGATGGTTTTGTGCGTGACTTCATCTGCCATATCCGCCGCAGCGACGGGCAGATCCGGCTATGTGAAGTGTCCAGCCGCCCGCTGCCGATTGCCGGTGAAGATTGCATGCTGACCATCGCCCGCGACATTACCGAACGCCAGCTGATGCAGGAAAAACTGCAACAGGCCGCGACGGTGTTTGAAAGCACCGCCGAAGGCGTCTTGATCACCGACATTCGGCAGAACATCAGCGCCGTCAACCGCGCCTTCAGCGAAATCACCGGATACAGCGAGGCTGAAGCCCTTGGCAATACACCGCGCCTGCTCGCCTCCGGCCTGCATGACAGCGCGTTTTACGCCGCGATGTGGCACCAATTGACTGCCCAGGGGCACTGGCAGGGCGAGATTTCCAACCGGCGCAAGAACGGCGAGCTGTACCCCAGCTGGCTGACCATCAGCGCCGTGCGCAACCGCGACCAGATGATCACGCACTTCGTCGCCGTCTTTGCCGATATCTCCAGCCTCAAACTGGCCCAGGCCCGTCTCGACTACCAGGCGCACCACGATCCACTGACCGGTCTGCCCAACCGCACCCTGTTCGAGAGCCGCTTGCAGGCCGCCCTCAATGGCCATCAAGAAACCGGCAAACAGGGTGCCGTGCTGTTTCTCGACCTGGACCGCTTCAAACACATCAATGACAGCCTGGGCCATCCGATCGGCGACCTGCTGCTCAAAGACATCGCGGTGCGCCTCAAGGAGCAACTGCGCGACATCGACACCGTTGCGCGCCTGGGCGGTGATGAATTCATCATCCTGCTCCCCGGCCTGCAACATGCCAGCGACGCCCAGTACCTGGCGAACAAGCTTTTGGCGTGCTTCACGCCGCCCTTCCAGGCCGGCGAACACGAGTTTTTCATCAGCGCCAGCATTGGCACCAGCCTCTATCCCCAGGATGGCACCGACGTCGCCACCTTGGTCAAAAACGCCGACGCGGCAATGTACCGCTCCAAGGCCAAGGGCCGTAACCGCGTCGAAAGCTACACCCGCGACCTTACCGCCCAGGCCAACGAGCGCGTGGCGCTGGAACATGAACTGCGCCGCGCCATCGAGCGCGACGAGCTGAGCCTGTATTACCAACCCAAACTCAGCCTGGAAACCCACGAACTGATCGGCGCCGAAGCACTGATTCGCTGGCGTCACCCCACCTTTGGCGACGTACCGCCCGAACACTTCATTGCCCTGGCCGAAGAGAACGGCATGATCCTGCAGATTGGCGACTGGGTGCTGGAGCAGGCCTGCCGGCAAATGCATGCCTGGCAATCCGCCTTCGATGATTTCGGCCCGCTGTCGGTCAACCTCGCTGGCGCGCAACTGCGTCACCCCGGCCTGTTGGGGCGCATCGAACAGCTGCTGCATGACTACCGCCTCGACCCCGGCTGCCTGCAACTGGAGATCACCGAAAACTTCATCATGAGCCAGGCCGAAGAAGCGCTGGAAGTCCTGCATCAGCTCAAACGCCTGGGCGTACAGCTGGCAATCGATGACTTCGGCACCGGCTACTCGTCCCTCAGCTACCTCAAGCGCCTGCCGCTGGACTTCCTGAAAATCGACCAATCCTTCGTCCGCGGCCTGCCCGACGACCCGCACGACGCCGCGATCGTGCGCGCCATCATTGCCTTGGGCCACAGCATGCAATTCACCATCATCGCCGAAGGTGTGGAGAACCCTGCTCAACAGGCATTCCTCGCCGCCGAGGGCTGTGAACAGATGCAAGGCTACATCGTCAGCCTGCCCCTGCCACCGGAGCTTTTTGCAGCGACGTTTCTTCGTATGGACCTTGAGGACTTTTCGGATAGCACAGCGGAGAAACCATCGTTATAATCCGCGACCTGTTTAGGGCCTATAGCTCAGTTGGTCAGAGCAGAGGACTCATAATCCTTTGGTCCACGGTTCAAGTCCGTGTGGGCCCACCAACTCCAAAGCCGCGCATTGCGCGGCTTTCGCGTTTCTGGCTGGACCATCACAGATACAGTCCTATGGTCCAAGGGTACAATTTAGGTACAGTGCTGGTTTGCCAGCCGCCTAGGAGCCCCCTCTCATGGCTACTCTCGTCAAAACCCCTTCCGGCACTTGGAAGGCGCTCATTCGTAAAAATGGCTGGCCCACTGTCGCCAAAACCTTCCGCACAAAGCGTGATGCGGAGGACTGGTCGAGGCTACGTCTCTCAGACACGAAGAACGACGGCTCCCGAACCGTTCCAATGAGCAAGCGCGCCACTGAAGTGTTCAAAGCTGCGATGGATAGCCCGGTGCGACCTATCGACTCCAATCTGGTGTTTTCGGTGAGAATGGTCGCGGGGAGCATGGGGCATCGGGCCAATTTGCATCATGATGCTGTTGTTCGGGCAGTTCACATCAGAATGGTTCGATAGCTGGTCCGCCCAGGTGATTACATACATTGCAAATCGCGCTGGTGGTCACAGTGCTCAGCTTCGGGATCAAGTTTTTCTCTTCGCTGACAGGCGACATACTCGCAACACCCGCTGACTACCCCATCGCCACATTTCTGGAACTTCTGGCGGTGACGGTCGCGGTGTTGTAAATGTTGCAGCAAGCCAACGCTTTTGCTGGGAGCCTTGCAGGCGGGTTATCAAGTACAGGACTCACCCTACGCGGAATCGCAAGCGGTGCCGTTTCACCGATCACCAAAGGCCTAACCGACAGTCCACACGCCGCGACATGCAGTCGGGGCAAATGGTCACCGCTGGACGACTGAACCACCTTGCGGCTGGTAACAAAGCCTGGAACCCCGCGTACCGACAGCACGTCATGCAGAACATGGGCAAAAACTGGGGCAATGCGACAGGGGGAAAAGTGAACCGCTAGGCCTTGAATCAAAGTTCATCAGACCTCGCTTCGGCGAGGTCTTTTTTGAGCAACTTCAACAAGCGGATGACGGGTCAAGGGGTTGGTGCGGCCCGCAGGAGCGAAGCGACGAGGACCCGGCCCCTTGATGCGGCAGAAGCGACCCACGCTCACGGCACGGGTGTAGGGGATCAAGGCCGGAGGCCTCCCCTGCACCCTTGACGACAGAGGGCGACTCGCTCCCTTCCCGCTTGCGGGAAGGGCGGGGGGATGGGTTACGAAAGAACGTTAACCTATTGAATTTAATTACCTAACGGCAAAAAACAAGACAGTTTCAGCGTGTACGCATTGATGGTATTTGCGTACACAAACGCTCAAGACCGGACGATCACTTGGTCCGATAAATCCTTCGAAACCAAGTCCTACCTTTGTAAAGACGTTTACAGATCTTGATGGACAGAATGCCTACCAGCACCAGTACGACCCCGAACACAATCCAGAGGAATGTCGAATTGGTGGAGAGGTGATCATGAACGAGCTTCGCCGCATACCAACCTGCCGCCACTGAAACGACAATGAAAAAGATGGTGATTGCCCCTGGCGTGCCATAGGCAATTTCCGCATGACAGCCTCTACAAACTGAGGCGCCCCACGGGACGTCGTTCATGCAATGTGGGCAACTGACGGTTTGGTTGGTTTGCACCGGTTCACTCCTTTGAAAAGCTTCCTTGAAGAACCGCTAGTCTAACGGATGTTCTCCCCAGCGAGTCATCAGGGAACACGCAGACACGGATCAGAAATCCAAACGATTGGAATGTTTGAACATCAGCCTTGAAGCTCCGCGCCCTGCTTGGGCAACCCCTTCGGTTGCATCCCGTGTCCGAACTTGCCGGACTGGCTGCGGGGCAGGCACGGCGGGCGGAGCCCTTGACCTACCCCTGGCGATAGGCTGAGCGCTTCCTGTGGAGTCAAGGGTACGGCTACGCCCGGCATCCTCGCCCGTTCGGTGCTCGCCTTCGGCTCCGCTCCGCATGCGGCCTCCGGTGCCGCCCTTGACACCACATCCAGCAAGAACCTTGGCGCTTTGGCTACTGCACGATTTCATGTATACCAAGGCTTCCATCAAGATCCTGTTGTCTGGTCAACGCGCGTAGCCTGAGGGTCGTCAACTTCAATTCCTTTGTGCATGAACAAAGTTTCTCAAGCTCGTCAGGGACAGGTATGACCTTCGAAAATCAAAATGCAGCCAAACAGCAAGGCAAAGTTCCCCCCTCAACCAGTGACGATCGGCCGGACACAGAGCTGCTCACCGAGTCCGAACGGAGTGAGCGGATAAAAGCTGTGAGCTTTGCCACTGCGTCACTAATCCAGTCGGGATTTGAAGTCACCGAAGCAATGCTGCTCCCGGGCGAGCGCTACATCAATGGTGAGATTGAATTGAATGAGATCGTAGCAAGCGCGATGAAGTAAAGCCCTCAGCCCGGCCTGACCGGTCTATCCATAAGGTTTCGCTACGGTCGGCAGAGCGCCACTCGACGCCGCAAGCCAGACGAAATACCGACTCCGGAGCTGTCAGCTCAAATCAAGGGTTGTCACGAAGGGCGTCGATGAGACGTTTGGGCTTGAGGATAATCGCGTCATTCAAAATCTCGACATCCAAATCGTCCCCAAGGGCTAAGCCCATTTTTGCGAGTAGTTCCAACGGCAATTCAACGATGACGTCGCCACTTCCATCAGCAGTACCCTGACACTTCACGGTCCAGCGTTCGCTCCCGCACATAACCGTACCACCCTCAAGTCTTCGTTGGACGAGTTCTATCATGCCCGTGTTGTAGCCACCAACTTCATTCAAGTCCTCCAAGGAGGGCCGTTAGGCTGAACGGGTGCAGTCGGTATCAACTGCAATGCAAGCGGGGTGATGTATGAAAGACGGTGAAGCACTAATGCAGGATAGGCAAAACGCCGTAACTTCGTCATACAGGCGCATTTTTGAAGTGAGTTAGCAAAACCGCTGCCTCATTAGCGTTGAGAATTTCGTCATGTCGAAAAAACACACTATGAAGGCGCTATTGAGGGCTAAAGCAGGATGGGCAAACCACCGGGTTGTTACCGGGGCAATTTACTGGACGTTGACGTAAGAGACCGCATAGTGTGGGCATGGCGCTATGATACTAGTGGCTTGCCCAGCACATGTTGCTCGAATCACATAGGCAGGCAGTAGATCTTGATGCGTGAGCCTGCTTTGTTCAAAACAAAGGATCGTGTTTCCATGACAATTGATGCCCCTGCACCTGGCCCGGCCATAGAACAGCCACCGCCACCTCCTCTCCCGCCGCCGCTACCGCCCATTCCCCCAGCCCCACTGGCGGACAGTTTCAGAGGGCTACAGGCATACCTACCACCAGGCGCTCAAGAGTGGCTGCCGCTTAATTCCGATGCATACCAAGTCATTAATGGCGCCGACCCTGCTGACAGCTCACAGATTCGCTCTAATCGGTCATTGCTAGGAGATATGTTCTCATCGGCTCTCCAAGTGCCGAACCTCGGTTTTTTTGCTGGAAGCGGTACATCACTTGGCGCTGTCGGTGGCCCGAGCATGTGGCAGCTATGGCAAGAAGCGATGTGCTTACCCGGAACTAGCGACCTAACAGCAGCGGCTTCTCACGTAGCAGATGCCGTCCGTTACGTCGAACGTGCCAACCCGAACATTGAGCACTTTCTGTCACAATGCGATGCCTATCTCTCTTTTAACGAAGACGGCACAGTTCGAGCGTTTCTAGCGAATGTAAAAGCTATTATCTTGAGGGCTTGTTCCGGATTCCTAAGCTCGCCAAACTCTGACATCTCTGCTTATCGCAACCTGCTACAAAAACTTGCCAGACGCAGGGTGCGCGATCCTCGATTGAGGGTTTTCACGACCAACTATGACATGTGTTTTGAGACGGCCGCTTCAGACCTAGGCATGGTCGCGATCGACGGATTTTCATATACCCGCAAACGGCGGTTCGATGGAAAGCACTTCACTTATGACATCGTGCGTCGAGAAGCGGACAGCCACGAATTCGCCGAAGGAATTTTCCATTTACTCAAGCTACACGGTTCAGTGAGTTGGAGCCGAGAAGGGAACGAGATCTACGAGCATGCTACCCCCGATGCCACAAATGCATGCTTAATCTACCCTGCAAAAGGCAAGTATCAGCAGACATTCCTGCAGCCACACTTGGAGCTCCTTTCCCGCTTTCTTGAGTTCCTACGTCAGTCAAACGGTTGCTTAGTTGTCGCAGGTTTTGGCTTCAACGATGACCACCTTTCTGAGCCGATCTACTCGGCAATTCAATCCAACCCTAGCCTGAAGCTAATCCTGTGTGACTTCCAATGCATCAACCATGTGCGCAACCGAGGATTTCACGGTTCAAGCCCCTATTGGGGAAAGTTCCACGATTTGGCCCTACAAGGATTCGATGTCCATTTCATCAGCGGCTCGTTCAGCGATACGGTCAGCCACATACCACACCTACGTACCGCGTCGCCGGCAGAGCAATTAGCCAACGCAGTTAAACGTATAGGGGCGAGGTAAGCTCATGTCACCAGATGGCATTCTCAATAGCGCCCTTAAGATAGGCGTGGTGTCCAGCGTAGGTGCTCAGCTAATCAAAACAAACCTGGCCCATGCTGGCGAAGTGAGCGGTAGGTACCTCGGCTCCAATCGATACGGCAAAGGCGAGGTCGGTGAGCTAGTGCTGATCGAAGGCCAGCAAGCTGTGCTCTTGGGCCGAATCACTGAGATCAGCCTCCCAGATCGCGACCGTAGTGAGATATCTCAAGATTTTGCTGGGACGAGTCAAATTGACGCAATCGGCTTCATCCGACTGCTCGGCTCAGTAGACCTACATACATTGAAAGTCACAGCCGGCGTTAGCTCATACCCGCGCCTTGGAGATCGAGTGTACTCGGCACCTGGATCCTTTATTTCACAGATCCCTCTACTTACCTCTACGGGCATTGATGGTGAACCACCCCGCGTTTCGCTGGATCTAGGACACGTGTCAGGGGATGGTGGTTTTCCGATTGCTGTGACCCCGGAAAAATTATTTGGACGCCATTGCGCGATTCTTGGATCGACCGGCGGGGGCAAAAGCTGGACAACCTCCAAGCTTATCGAAGAGTGCCGCAGGTACAGCTGCAAAATTGTGCTTATTGATGCGACAGGGGAATATCGGTCTCAGACGGGGCCGGACACCGCCCACCATCACCTAGGTACGCCTCTCCACCATGCTGCAGGATCGACTGAGGTATCTATCCCTCCGACTAGCTTTAGCGAAACTGATTTCCTTGCTCTGTTTCAGCCCTCGGGCAAAACACAAGGGCCGAAATTGCGGGATGCGATCAAAAGCCTGCGTCTTGCGCAATTGGCTCCTGATTTATTTCCAGAAGGCATTGTTCGCAAACTCGACCAGCCGAGGGTGACATTCAGGGAAGCGATGAATCGCGGCAATAATGCCAACCTGGTAGGAAGTCCCAGTCAACCATTTGATCCCAGCCTACTCGTGCGTCAAATCATCGAGGAGTGCTGTCATCCAACCGGTTATGGGAATGACATGAATAAGTGGGGAGGTGCCAGTAACGAACTCTCTTATTGCTCATCGCTGATGACCAGAATACTGAGCGTAATGGAATCAACATCCCTAAGTAGCATCTTTCGCCCGGCAGAGGGGCTGTTTAGTCTAGTAGAAAAATTCGACGAGTTCTTCGCTGATGACAGGCGCCTGCTCCGAATTTGCCTGAGCTCAGTGGGATACGAGTTTAATGCTAGGGAAGTCATCGCCAATGCTATTGGACGGCTCTTACTACAACGTGCACGCAGCGAGACTTTCAGACAGCGACCGCTGATTGTGATTCTGGACGAGGCCCATAATTTCCTTGGGAAAACGCTAGGCTCCGAAGACGACGTTCAACATCTGGATGCGTTTGAATTAATAGCTAAAGAAGGACGCAAATATGGGCTAAACATCTGCCTGGCGACACAAAGGCCACGCGACATCACCGAAGGTGTGCTAAGCCAGATGGGCACCCTCCTCGTCCATAGGCTGACGAATGACCGTGACCGAGAGGTTGTAGAGCGTGCATGCGGTGAAATTGATCGGTCTGCAGCGGCCTTTCTTCCGAACCTGAAGCAAGGTGAAGTAGCCATGGTAGGTGTGGATTTTCCTATTCCGGTAACCATCCAAATCGCTCGTCCCAATCAGCCGCCTATTTCTGACGGGCCAAGTTTTCAAGACCTCTGGTAGCTAGGTGATTTCACGAACGAATACCTTTTTAGAACAATTGCCTAGCGCGTGCATGAATTGCCTTCACAAGGTAATTCATAGGTGCCTAACAGACTAACGTGCTTACCCCCGGCCCAATTGAGGTGAGCGCGATTTGAGGAAGCATTAATGCGGGTCAGTACCAAGCCTTCGCCAAATTCTCGGAAACTACCTCCAAACGCCACCTGAGCGATCTCTTGGAGAAAGCTACATGGTCCTTCGCCTGGTGACGGCCTTCCTCCCCCCTATCACCGTGCACTGTTCTAAGACTGATATCGAAAGTACCGCAATACTATCGTGCCATTACGCTAAATTTCGGTAAGATTCAGATGACGCAGGATTTCGGTAAAGGTAAAAAATGGACTTTCCCCCTATCATCGCCCAAGTGAGGACCACAGCGAGCTGGCTTACACCGGCCGCATCGCTGGTTACTCTGTTCAAGTCGTCGTGGGCCGAAGGTCATATCGGCGAGCGACTCGTACGTTTCGTGGCTTATCGGCAATCGGACGAGCAGGCCTACCGCCGTCCGGAAGGCTCGACGGCGCCATGTGAAGCAGCAGGATGCACACATCCTGCGGTCCGTATATTCGAGGTCTTTATATGACCATAAATTATGGGCAGGTGACTCCCGATGCATCGTGGGGCTGTGAGTTTACTGAAATCCTTAACTCAACAGATATGCAGTTTGTCAGGCTTTGTCATGTCCACGTGTCTCAGATATCGCAAATCTCAAAGATGCTTGCAACTTCTGTTGTCGATACTTCATGGATGGTAGACCTAGATGAGGGTGCCAGAGAGGCCTACGAATATACCGTCCAAGAAACCGCAGGGTTACTTATTCAAATTTTCAAGGCCGCAGAAAAAGCTGGAACTATTGTAGAAGATTTTGGCGAACTCATGGTTTCTATGGGGGCGGCCAAGTCCTTGGAAGTATTATTTAGCCATACGCTAATTCCAATTGCTGAACTCTGGAAACCGCAAGCAAAGCAAAATGAAGGATTTGATTTTCATAGTGTTTGCGGCGCTGATTACCTAAATTTTGGCGAAGCAAAATATTCTTCAAACAGCACCACCTACGGCATTGCCTTAGACCAAGCAAGCGATTTTTTATCTACGAAAAAGCACAAGCGAGATTGGGTACATCTGACAAGCCTAGCCTCTCCTGCAAGCATTCAGAATCTGAACAACAATCTTCACGGCGTTGTCGCTGCATTTTCAATACATGCAAAAGATCACCTAACAATATACAAAAACGCGCTGCAAAGGGCTGCTGAGTTTGCTAATGAGAGAAACGTTAGTTTTGTGTATATGGTGGGAGTGACCCATGAAGGTTAGAAAAATTAGAGACAGTGCTGACCCACATGGAGATCTAGCCAACGTTTTTGATGACATTCATCGGCACGGTCCGTTTAGCTCAGATATTCTCGAAACGCTGACCTGCTTTCGTATATTTCATCCTAAAGCATTCGCCAAGCTGGAAGAGAAAATAATATCTGCATTAGGCCTATTTTACAAAATATCAAACCCAGACAATCTCTATTCGCTCCTTTTGAGCTCTATTGGAGAAGCGCATAAGAACTCATACGGAAAATATCTCACTCCAGTTCAAGCAAGCGTAAGACGCGCAGTTGACAACAAACAGTTCATCTCAATCTCCGCTCCAACCAGTGCAGGAAAATCCTACTCAATTCGAGATTTTATTGCAGAGCAGGAAGGGGACGCCGTCGTTGTCGTCCCTTCCCGAGCCTTAATCGCGGAGTACATAAACACTATGAAGGAACGGTTTCATGGTGTTAAAGGGGTAATGATCACACCGTTCATCGACGTTATCTTTACTAGCAGGAATCTAAGAAGAATCTTTGTTCTTACGCCAGAGAGAGCCCGGGACCTTTTTATCTCTGAAAACAAACTTGATGTTAGGGTTTTCTTTTTCGATGAAGCACACGTCTCCGAAGATCGCTCCCGCGGGATAGTTTTTGACGTACTGGTTAGACGTATTCAGAAAGCATTCCCTAACGCAAAACTTATTTTTGCGCATCCTTTTGTTGACAACCCAGACGCACAATTTAAAAAGCATGGAATATCCCTAGATAGCGGCTATGCCAGATCCTACACGCATGGCACGGTAGGAAAAATCTGTATTTTTCAGCATAAAAATGGCCGTGACTACATCTTTTCACCATTTGATGAAAATGGCCACAGAGTCAGAGAATGCGTAGAGTTCAATGGCGGATTCAATAACTTTGCCTTTAATGGCGAACACTCGATACTGATATACGTTTCCAAAGCATCCATTTACAATGGTACATTCCTCAATGGATATGAAGAATACATAGACAATTTCCCACCTATCTCAGACTCTAAAGCCAAAGAAATAATTGAGTCCGTGCAAAATCTACTTGGAGCTAATCAAGAGGATCACCGTTCAAGAATGGTTGAGCTTCTAAAAAAAGGGGTTGTAATTCATCACGGCTCTGTCCCCTTGGAAGTCAGATTCATGGTCGAGAATTTCATCCGATCGGGATTTGCAAAAATTTGCTTTGCGACAAGCACTTTAGCTCAAGGTGTTAACATGCCTTTTGATATCGTATGGCTTGATAACATGCGCTTTCAAGGCGAGGGAGATGAAGAAAAATCTTTGTCTTTCAAAAACCTTATAGGGAGAGCCGGAAGGCTTTCGGACAAAGCAAAATTTGACTACGGATATGTATTTACAAAAAATCCCGAGCTATTTATTGAGAGAATCAACCAAAATTTCAGGCTAAATGAAAAATCTGTTATTGACGTGCCATACGATCAAAGCGACGACGCTGCTGAGCTTCTCGACGCGATAAAAGATGGTACTTTTGATGACGAACTGCATTTACCGAAATCCAAAATTGAGCGTCTTTCCTCTTCGGTAGTTCTCGATGCAGTAGCAAAGATACTGGACACCCTTTACAGTCCAGGCATATCCCTTAAAGAAGCCCTGCACGGAAAAGTTAATCAAGAAAAACGAGCGAAGCTATGTGAGTACTTTATTACAATATTTGAAGGTGCCTTGGGTCGGGTTTTGTTCACAGGTGAGTTAGCGGTATTCAGAAATGCGATAGGCATAATGTTTCAAACATTTCAGGGAAGATCTTTTAAAGAAATTGTAGGGATTCGCTATAGCTACATTTCTCGTCGCAGCTTTGGGAAAATGGGAGATGCTGAGTTCTCGCAACCTGCAAACCAATTACCGGATAGCAGCTTGAAAAAAACATACTCAATATACGAGAGGGGAACTCCCGCCAGAAATGTCAGCTATGACGCTATCGTTTTCGATACGTATGATTATTTAGATCAGGTTGTTTCATTTTCGTTATCAGATGTTTTCGCTGCTGCTTTTAAAATTTATAGAAATATAAGATCCGACAACCGCGCCGACAAGATGATCGAACTTTTGCGATTTGGCACCAACGACGCAATGCACATGCTATTAATGCGCTATGGTTTCCCACCCGAAGAAGTGGCAGAGATAACCCCCTACATACGGAGTATTTCAGAGTCGGACATCACCTTTAAAAGCACGATACATGAAGCGCCTATGTATATTAGAAACATGGTAGATTGGTATCTTCCATAGGTAACACAACAGAATTAAAAGCATGCCGCCGCGTGTTTTTTTCATAGAGAGGCTTACTAACATTCCGTTATCAGCACATATCCCTGGGGTTAGTTGGCACCTAGTAGCAATCTGGGAAAGGAAGTCAGGGTTGAATCGCATCTACTTTTCCTTCCGGGGATGGCTGCTCCTGCGGACTCGTTTTCGTATCATCAGCTGATGGGTTTGGCTCGTCTTACCGCTGAGTACCTCCATGGCACCATGCTCTACTGGTTGTGAAACGCTCAACTGGCGAAATCAAATCTCCACCTGGAGATAAGTTCGGTACGGTAACGGTACAATGCCCAGCTTCTGGGGGTCGCGCTAAACTACCCTCAACATCAACAACCACAGGCCCTCCAGCTATGCCAACCTACGTTCACTTTCGAACGATTTCTCTAGGCATAGTACGTCGCCCAGCAACTCATAATCCTTTGGTCCACGGTTCAAGTCCGTGTGGGCCCACCAAACAAGAAAGCCGCGCATTGCGCGGCTTTCGTCGTTTCTGGCGCGTGCAAATTCGGGGCGCTGCTGCGCTCGACCTCGGCAATGAAAGATTTGTTAATTGTTCGCGCCAGCTGCGACGCAGACCATGGCCGGCGATCAATATCGACTTCAGTACGAGGAAACCGGCTCCATGCCTCAAGCCCCACGTTCGCCGCACGCGCTCATCCGCCCCCTGTTCAACCTGGGCAGGGCCCTCGCCATCACCCTTGCGACCTTCAACTGCGCGCATGCAGCAACGCCCGCCCCGGCCACGATCAAGGCGTTCAAACTGTGTACGGGCGCGGACAATGCGTCGCACGTCCTGGTCGGCAGCATCGACCAGAACATGCGCAATGACGTCACCGCCATTCACTTCAAGCAAAGCCCGGCGCATGCCGCTTACGGTTGGCATAACGACCCGGAGCCGCAGTACGTGATGACACTGTCCGGCACCCTGGCGTTCGCTACGCGGGGTGGCGAGACGTTCACGTTGCATCCCGGTGAAGTGCTGGTCGCCGAAGACAACACCGGCTCAGGCCATCGCTGGAACCTCATCGACGACCAGCCTTGGCGGCGTGGCTACGTGGTGTTGAAGCCCGGCGCAGTCGATTCGTTTGTGCCCGACGACCCCGCCGCGGCGAAGGTGTGCAAGGCGCCCGCCGCGAGCTGAGCGCAGCCTGGAACCGAACGTGCGGTTCCAGGACGCAAGCCTGTAACATGCCACTCCATTGCCGTCCGCTCTGGAGCTTTGCCCTTGCCCGTCCTCGATGAAATCGATCGTCAACTGATCGCCGCCCTGCAGATCAACGCGCGTGAAAGCGTGGCCATGCTCGCTCGGCAGCTGGGCATCGCGCGTACCACGGTGACGTCGCGCCTGGCACGGCTGGAGAAAACCCAGGTGATCACCGGTTACGGCGTGCGCCTGGGGCAGCGTGTCGTGGATGGCGGTTTGCAGGCTTATGTCGGGATCACCGTACAGGCGCGCTCGGGCAAGGAGGTGCTGCGCAAGTTGAGTGCCATGGCCCAGGTGCAGCAGCTGTGTGCAGTGAGTGGTGAGTTCGATTACGTCGCCTGGCTGCGCACCGATTCGCCGGAGCAACTGGACCAACTGCTGGACCAGATCGGCAGTGTCGACGGTGTGGAAAAAACCACCACCTCGATCATCCTCAGTAACAAATTGGACCGCGGCCAACCAATCTGACCAGCAACCTCGTCATATTGACTGAAACCAATTCATTCCGACGACACATTGCGTCTTATTAACGAGCGCAACGCTGCCTAAACTGGCTGCCATCTTTTCCTATACTCAGCGGGTCACGTCCTGCCGAGTCGTCAGCAAGGGTCAGCCATGAGCATTCCGTCCAGCACCATCAGCAAGACCAATCGTCACCCCGCAGACGGCAAGAAACCCATCACCATCTTCGGCCCGGATTTTCCGTTTGCCTTCGATGACTGGATCGAACACCCGGCCGGGCTGGGCAGCATTCCCGCCGCCAACCATGGCGCCGAAGTGGCAATCGTCGGGGCCGGGATCGCCGGCCTGGTCGCCGCCTACGAACTGATGAAACTGGGCCTCAAGCCGGTGGTGTACGAAGCCTCGAAGATGGGCGGCCGCCTGCGCTCCCAGGCCTTCGAAGGCGCCGAAGGCATCATCGCCGAGCTGGGCGGCATGCGCTTCCCGGTGTCGTCCACCGCGTTTTATCACTATGTCGACAAGCTGGGCCTGGAGACCAAACCCTTCCCCAACCCGCTGACGCCGGCGTCCGGCAGCACGGTGATCGACCTCGAAGGCCAGACCCATTACGCCCAAAAGCTCTCCGACTTGCCGGTGCTGTTCCAGGAAGTCGCCGATGCGTGGGCGGATGCCCTGGAAGCCGGCTCGCAGTTCGGCGATATCCAGCAGGCGATCCGCGACCGTGACGTGCCTCGCCTCAAAGCGCTGTGGAACAAGCTGGTGCCACTGTGGGACGACCGCACTTTCTACGACTTCGTCGCCACCTCCAAGGCATTCGCCAAGCTCTCGTTCCTGCACCGCGAAGTGTTCGGCCAGGTCGGTTTCGGCACCGGCGGCTGGGACTCTGACTTCCCCAACTCGATGCTGGAAATCTTCCGCGTGGTCATGACCAACTGCGACGACCACCAGCACCTGGTGGTCGGCGGCGTGGCCCAGGTGCCGATGGGCATCTGGCGTCACGTACCGGAGCGCTGCGCCCACTGGCCGGCCGGCACCAGCCTCAGCTCGTTGCACCGCGGCGCGCCGCGCGCCGGGGTCAAGCGCATCGCCCACGCTGCCGATGGCCGCTTTGCCGTCACCGACAACTACGGCGACACGCGCGAATACGCCGCCGTGCTTACCACCTGCCAAAGCTGGCTGCTGACCACCCAGATCGAGTGCGATGAAACCCTGTTCTCGCAAAAGATGTGGATGGCCCTCGACCGCACGCGCTATATGCAGTCGTCGAAAACCTTCGTGATGGTCGACCGCCCGTTCTGGAAAGACAAAGACCCGGAAACCGGCCGCGACCTCATGAGCATGACCCTCACGGATCGCCTGACCCGTGGCACCTATCTGTTCGACAACGGCGACGACAAACCCGGCGTGATCTGCCTGTCGTACTCATGGATGAGCGACGCGTTGAAAATGCTGCCGCAGCCCATCGATAAACGCGTGAAGCTGGCCCTCGACGCGCTGAAAAAGATCTACCCGAACGTCGACATCAAGGCACGCATCATCGGCGATCCGATCACAGTGTCCTGGGAAGCCGACCCGCACTTTCTCGGGGCCTTCAAGGGCGCGCTGCCGGGTCACTATCGCTACAACCAGCGGATGTATGCGCACTTCATGCAGAAGGACATGCCCGCTGAACAACGTGGGATTTTTATCGCCGGCGATGACGTGTCCTGGACCCCAGCCTGGGTCGAGGGCGCGGTGCAGACCTCGCTGAACGCGGTGTGGGGCATCATGACCCACTTTGGCGGCAGCACTCACCCCGAGAATCCCGGGCCGGGTGATGTATTCGACGAGATCGGGCCGATCGCCCTGGCGGACTAAGGAGTTGAGGATGCGTGTCGCCCTGTACCAATGCCCGCCGTTGCCACTGGATGTGGCCGGCAACCTCAAGCGCCTGCACCAGCTGGCGCATGAAGCTTCGGATGCCGATGTGCTGGTGCTGCCGGAGATGTTTCTCAGCGGCTACAACATCGGCGCCGAGGCGGTGGGCGCCCTGGCCGAAGCGCAGGATGGGCCATCGGCTCAAGCAATTGCCGAAATGGCGCAAAGCGCTGGCCTGGCGATTCTGTACGGCTACCCGGAACGCGCCGAAGACGGACAGATCTACAACGCCGTGCAATTGATCGACGCCCACGGCCAGCGCTTGTGCAACTACCGCAAGACCCACCTGTTTGGCGACCTGGACCACTCGATGTTCAGTGCCGGCGGCGATGATTGGCCGCTGGTGGAGCTCAACGGCTGGAAGCTCGGCGTCCTGATCTGCTACGACCTGGAGTTCCCGGAAAACACCCGCCGCCTGGCTCTCGCCGGAGCCGAGCTGATCCTGGTACCCACGGCCAATATGGTGCCGTTCGACTTTGTTGCCGACGTGACGGTGCGGGCACGCGCCTTCGAGAACCAGTGCTACGTGGCCTACGCCAATTACTGTGGGCATGAAGGCGAGATTCAGTACTGTGGGCAAAGCAGCATCGCCGCGCCGGACGGCCAGCGCATCGCCCAGGCCGGCCTGGATGAAGCCTTGATTGTCGGCACGCTGGATCACCAATCGATCCGCGACGCGCGCGCCGCCAATCACTACCTGCAAGACCGCCGCCCCGAACTGTACGGCGCACTGCACAAGCCCTGATCCTGCGGGTTTGCTAGCATAGGCACCTCTCTTGTTTCGGAAGTGCCCATGCCTGCGCCGGCCCACCCTCATCGCCAACACCTGACCCTGGCCAACGGCCTGCGGGTTTCCCTGCACCATGCGCCGCGCTTGAAACGCAGTGCGGCGGTCTTGCGGGTGGCTGCCGGCAGCCATGATGTGCCGCTGGCGTGGCCGGGGCTGGCGCATTTTCTGGAGCACCTGTTGTTTCTCGGTACTGTGCGTTTTCCCACGGGCGAAGGCTTGATGGCCTACGTGCAACGCCAGGGTGGCCAAATCAATGCCAGCACGCGCGAGCGCACCACGGAGTTCTTCTTCGAGTTGCCGGTGGCGAGCTTGGCGCAGGGTTTGGAGCGGCTGGCAGACATGCTGACTCACCCGCGCCTGACGGTCGAAGACCAGTTGCGTGAGCGCGAAGTCCTGCACGCCGAGTATGTGGCCTGGTCCCAGGATGCCCAGGCGCAACAGCAGGTCGCGTTGCTGGCAGGCCTGGCGGCGGATCATCCGTTGCGGGGTTTTCATGCAGGTAACCGCGACAGCCTGCCGGTGGAGCGTGAGGCTTTTCAGCAAGCGTTGCGGGCATTCCACCAAGGGTTCTATCGCAGCGGGCAGATGACGTTGAGCCTTGCCGGCCCCCAGTCGCTGGCAGACTTGCAAGCCTTGGCGCAGCAGTTCAGCGCAGCCCTGACCTCGGGGCCTTTGCAGCCCCAAGTCGAGCCGCCGCCACTGGCGCAAGGCCAGGCACCGAGTTATCAACATGTCGCCGATAACCACCTGCACCAGGTCATTACCTGCAGGGCTCCCCGCGAAGCACTGGATTTTCTCTGCACCTGGCTAAACGCCTCGGCGCCGGGCGGCCTGTTGGCCGAACTGAAAGCACGAAAACTCGCCAGCGCAGTGCAGGCGTCGGTGCTTTACCACTTTGCCGGGCAAGCAGTGCTGGATATCGACTTCACGCTCGCGAACCAAAGCGCTTCGACGACACACATCGAGGCATTGCTTTACGACTGGCTGAGCTTTTTCGCACACAGCGACTGGGCTTCACTGCGAGAAGAATTCGCCCTGCTGGCGGCGCGCCAACAGCAGGTGCAAGGCGCACTGGCCCTGGCCCGGCACGACAGTGAAGGCCTGACGGATGAGGATGTCGCGGCCCTCAAGATCCTGCTGGAGACCCTGCACCTACCGTCCTGCGAACAGGCCTGGCAACTGCCGCCCAACAATCCGTTCCTGCGCCCACCCGTCAAGGACGAGCGCGCCGGCCTGATTCGCGGCCAAACCAGCGCCCACCGGGGCTTGCGCACCTTTGCCCAAGACCGTTCGCGGGGGCGGCGAGAGCTGTCGGCACTGACATTCAGCCAAGGGTTGGCGAATGACAGCGATGAGGGCGCGCTCTACCTGCACTGGCGGTTTGAAGCTGCCGTACCCGCCGGGCTGGATAGCACCTTGCAGGCACTGCGCGAGAATGCTCGTCAGGCAGGTGTTGAAATGTCTTTCGAAACTGTCGGCAATGACTGGTTGGTGAAGCTGATCGGGCTGCAAGAGCCGATGCCAGCGATACTCGAGGCGCTGGCGCTCGACTTGAATCAACCGCAAGAGGCACCCAGCGCCCCGACACCGATGCTCGCGATCCGGGCATTGCTCAAGGCGCTCCCTGCCTGTTGCACCACCGGCGTCAGCGTCTCCAGCGAGCAACCCATGTCCTGGGCCACCGCACGCTGGCAAGGGCTGGGCGTTGGTTTGTCGCCCGCCTCTGAAGTGGCGATCAAGGCCGCGGCCGCGCGCTTGCCCGGGCACGCTGCGCGACTTGAATCCACGTGCACCAGCATCAGCGGCCAACATCTCTGGCATCAACTGAACACCGACTCCGCAGAGGCGGCGTTGCTGCTGTTTTGCCCTGCGCCTACCCAGTCCCTGACGGACGAAGCCGCGTGGCGATTGCTCGGGCACCTGCTCCAGGGCCCCTTCTACCAACGTCTGCGGGTCGAGCTGCAGTTAGGCTACGCAGTGTTCAGCAGCGTCCGACAAATCAACGGGCAAATCGGACTGCTGTTTGGCGTGCAATCCCCCAGCGTTTCACTTGAAGGGATCCTTGAGCATCTGCAGGCTTTCCTGGCGCAGTTGCCTGCGCTGATCGACAGCAGCTCGCTGGATAACCAGGCCCTGGCGCAACAATTCACGGTCCAGGCGCTGCCCATCGCCCACGCCGCCGAACTGCTCTGGCAGGCGTATTTGGCGGGCCATCCGTCGGATTACCTCACGCGCCTCCAACAAGCGATCCAGGCCTGCACCCGCGAAGACCTGCTGCACGCCGCCCGACAGCTTGAGGGTGCTGCAGGCGGCTGGCGCTGCATCGCAAACGGCCCGCGCATCAACGATGCCTGGCAAGTGCCAGGCTGATCATTGCCGCCCTTGCAAAAGGCTTTTGTTACCGAGACAGCGCTAACTTGAAAAGAATTGCGTAACATTCATACGCACACCTCTGAACATCTCCGACTGGAGGTGGACTATATGTATTACTTGGTAGTGAATGTCCCATCCCTTCGTAGGAGTAAGAATATGACCTGGTCCAAACCTGCTTACACTGATCTGCGCATCGGTTTCGAAGTCACCATGTACTTCGCCAGCCGTTAATCCGCTGGGTAATACAACGCCTCGGCTCGCCCGGGGCGTTTTTGTTTTGAGCTTTGCTTGATGGAGCGGCCATGTTTGTCCAGATTCTAGGTTCCGCCGCCGGCGGTGGCTTCCCGCAGTGGAACTGCAACTGCGTGAACTGCGCGGGTTTTCGTGACGGTAGCCTGCGGGCGCAGGCGCGCACCCAATCGTCCATCGCGATTTCCGACGACGGCGTGAACTGGGTGTTGTGCAATGCCTCGCCGGATATCCGCGCGCAACTCCAGGGCTTTGCGCCGATGCAACCCGGCCGCGCCCTGCGCGACACCGGTATCAGCGCAATCATCCTGATGGACAGCCAGATCGACCACACCACCGGCCTGCTGAGCCTGCGCGAAGGTTGCCCACATCAGGTGTGGTGCACCGACATGGTCCATGAAGATCTGAGCACCGGCTTCCCGTTGTTCACCATGCTCACCCACTGGAACGGTGGCCTCGCCTGGAACCGTATCGAACTGGACGCCAGCTTCACCATCCCGGCCTGCCCCAACCTGCGCTTCACCCCGCTGCCGTTGCGCAGCGCCGCGCCGCCTTATTCGCCGCACCGCTTCGATCCGCACCCAGGCGACAACATCGGCCTGATCGTCGAAGACCTGCGCACCGGCGGCAAACTGTTCTACGCCCCGGGCCTGGGCAAGGTCGACGCCCCCTTGCTGGAAATCATGGCTGGCAGCGATTGCCTGCTGGTGGACGGCACGATGTGGGATGACGACGAAATGCAGCGCCGTGGCGTCGGCACCCGCACCGGTCGCGAGATGGGGCACCTGGCACAAAACGGCCCCGGCGGCATGCTTGAGGTGCTGGAACAGCTGCCGAAGCAGCGCAAGGTGCTGATCCATATCAACAACACCAACCCGATCCTCGATGAAGACTCCCCCGAGCGTGCCGAGCTGGGGCGACGCAATGTCGAAGTGGCTTACGACGGCATGAGCATTGAATTGTAGGAGTGATCGAAATGACTGACACACCGCTGACCACAGCCGAATTCGAAGCCGCGTTGCGCGCCAAGGGCGCCTTCTATCACATCCATCACCCCTACCATGTGGCGATGTATGAAGGCCGCGCTACCCGCGAGCAGATCCAGGGCTGGGTCGCCAACCGCTTCTACTACCAGGTGAACATTCCGTTGAAAGACGCCGCGATCCTGGCCAACTGCCCGGACCGCGAGATCCGCCGCGAGTGGATACAGCGCTTGCTCGACCACGACGGCGCGCCCGGCGAAGACGGCGGCATCGAAGCCTGGCTGCGCCTGGGCCAGGCCGTCGGCCTTGACCCGGACCAACTGCGCTCCCAGGAACTGGTGTTGCCCGGCGTACGGTTTGCGGTGGATGCCTACGTCAACTTTGCGCGCCGCGCCAGTTGGCAGGAGGCCGCCAGCAGCTCGCTGACCGAACTGTTCGCGCCGCAGATCCACCAATCGCGCCTCGACAGCTGGCCGCAGCATTACCCGTGGATCGACCCCGCCGGCTATGAGTACTTCCGCACCCGCCTCGGGCAGGCTCGGCGTGATGTCGAGCATGGCCTGGCGATCACGCTGCAGCACTACACCACCCGCGAAGGCCAGGAACGCATGCTGGAAATTCTCCAGTTCAAACTCGACATTCTGTGGAGCATGCTGGATGCCATGAGCATGGCCTATGAATTGAAACGCCCGCCGTATCACAGCGTGACCGAGCAGCGGGTCTGGCATAAAGGGATCACCCTATGAGCTTCGATCGCAGCAGAAAACCGACCTGGCGCCAGGGCTATCGCTACCAGTATGAACCGGCGCAGAAAGGCCATGTGTTGCTCTATCCCGAGGGCATGATCAAGCTCAACGACAGCGCCGCGCTGATCGGTGGCCTGATCGACGGCGATCGCGATGTCGCCGCGATCATTACCGAACTTGAGCGGCAATTCCCCGGCGTACCGGAGCTGGGTGAAGACATCGAGCAGTTCATGGAGGTCGCCCGTGCTGAGCACTGGATCACCCTTGCCTGAGAAGCCGCCTATTGGCTTGCCGTTGTGGCTGTTGGCCGAGCTGACTTACCGCTGCCCGTTGCAGTGCCCGTATTGCTCCAATCCGCTGGATTTCGCCGAGCAGGGCAAGGAGCTGAGTACCGAACAGTGGTTCAAGGTATTTCGCGAGGCGCGTGAGATGGGGGCCGCGCAGCTGGGCTTTTCCGGCGGCGAACCGTTGGTGCGCCAGGACCTCGCCGAGTTGATTGCGGAAGCACGCAGGCTGGGCTTCTACACCAACCTGATTACCTCCGGCATTGGCCTCACCGAGCAGAAGATCAGCGACTTCAAGAAGGCCGGCCTGGACCATATCCAGATCAGCTTCCAGGCCAGCGACGAACAGGTGAACAACCTGCTGGCCGGTTCGAAAAAAGCCTTCGCGCAAAAACTCGAAATGGCCCGCGCGGTCAAGGCGCACGGCTACCCGATGGTGCTGAACTTCGTCACCCATCGGCACAACATCGACAAGATCGACCGCATCATCGAGCTGTGCATTGCGCTGGAGGCGGACTTCGTCGAGCTCGCCACCTGCCAGTTCTACGGCTGGGCGCAACTCAATCGTGTGGGCTTGTTGCCGACCCGCGAGCAACTGGTGCGCGCCGAACGCATCACCAACGAATACCGCGCCAAACTGGAAGCCGAAGGCCACCCGTGCAAGCTGATATTCGTGACGCCGGATTACTACGAGGAACGCCCGAAAGCCTGCATGAACGGCTGGGGCAGCATCTTCCTGACCGTGACACCGGACGGCACTGCCCTGCCCTGTCACGGTGCCCGACAGATGCCGGTGCAATTTCCGAATGTGCGTGACCACAGCATGCAGCACATCTGGTACGACTCGTTCGGTTTCAACCGCTTTCGCGGCTACGACTGGATGCCCGAGCCGTGCCGCTCATGCGACGAAAAAGAGAAGGACTTCGGTGGCTGCCGCTGCCAGGCCTTCATGCTCACGGGGGATGCGAGCAACGCCGACCCGGTATGCAGCAAGTCCGAGCAGCACGGCATCATCCTGCAAGCGCGGGAAGAAGCCGAACATGCCACCCAGACCATCGAGCAACTGGCCTTTCGCAATGAGCGCAACTCAAGGCTCATCGCAAAAGGCTGACGGCCTCAGCGCTTGGCGATGATGTACACCGCGTGCACGATGCCGGGAATGTAGCCGCACAGGGTCAGCAGGATGTTCAACCAGAACGCGCCGGCGAAACCTACTTGCAGGAACACACCCAGTGGCGGCAACAGAATGGCGATGATGATACGAATGAAATCCATGGGATCAGCTCCAGAAAATCGGCTCGTGTGAGCCGTCTAGCTAATCGACCTTGGGCGTTCGTGAGGGTTCAGTGGGATCTGGCACTGGGCCATCCTTCAGGTCAGGATCTGCAACCCGTGTTTTCGCACGATGCTCAGCAGCTTTTTAGCGCCATGCCGCTGGGTTGTTTCTCGCCGGACTCCCATTTTTTCACCGTGTAGGCGCTGGTGTTGAGGTAGCGGGCGAAAACAGGTTGGCTCACATGACTGCTTTCACGAAGCTGCTTGATGAGTGCCCGGTCGGCATTCCTTGCCGACGTCCGCTAAAAAGCCATTGTTTTCACTGACGCTCAATCAACCTTTCCAATCCAAAAAAATTTCACCGACAAAAAAACGCCCCCAGCCAAAAGAATCAGGCTGGAGGCGCCGCGTATGCCGCGAGACGGTTCGAGAATCAGGATTTAAACGGCGATGCCCTTGCGGCATTGCAGTTGGGCTGTGCGCACGCGGGAGAAGGCACGGGCCAGGCGCAGGAGCATTTCGTCGATGTTGCTCTTGCTCACCGTCAGGGCCGGGGTGAAACGCAGGCAGTTGGGTTGTGGCGCATTTAGGATCAGGCCTTCATGCAGTGCGGCTTTTACCACCGCATCGGCAGAATCATCCGACAAGGTCAGTCCCCAGATCAGGCCGTGGCCACGCAGTTGGCCATGGTCGTAGCGATAGGCCAGGCGGGCAAGGCCTTCGCCCAGGTAGCAACCCGACTCACGCACCTGTTCAAGGAAACCGTGCCCCAGCACCGTATCGAGTACCGCCAGCCCGGCCGAGGCCATCAGCGCATTGCCATGATGGGTGCCTTCCAACTCGCCCGCCGCAAAGCAACAGGCTTTGCCACGCGCCAGTAGTGCCGCCAACGGGACGCCGCCGCCCAGGCCTTTGCCGAGGGTGAGAATGTCGGCGCGCACGCCGTACTGCTGTTCGGCGAGCAAGGCGCCGCAACGGCCGAGGCCGGTCTGGACTTCATCGAGGATCAGCAGGATCCCCAGTTCCCGGCACAGGCGCTCGACGCCTTTGAGGTAGTGCTCGGTCGCAGGGATCACGCCGGCTTCGCTCTGGATCGGTTCCAGCATGATCGCGACGGTTTGCGCATCGACGGCGGCATGCAGCGCCGGCAGATCGTTAAAGGGCACATGGCTGAAGCCCGGCAGTTGCGGTTCAAAGCGGTTTTCACCGGCGTTCGACGAGGCAGCCATCGCGGCAAAACTGCGGCCATGGCAACCGCTGCTGGCGCTGATGATGCGGTAGGCGCCACCCCGGTGCAGTTGGCCCCATTTGCGCGCCAGCTTGATCGCCGCTTCGCAGGCCTCCGCGCCGCTGTTGAGCAGGTACGCCTGGTCGCTGCCGGTGCGGTGGCACAGGCGGTCGACAAGGTTGAGTTGGGCACGGTTATGCAAGCCGATACCGGGATTGATCAGCGCCTGGGTCTGGTCGGCCAAGGCTTTGATCAGCACCTGCGGGCTGTGGCCGAGGCTGTTGGCGGCATTGCCCTGGCTGAAATCCAGGTAGGCACGGTCGTCGCTGTCCCACAGCCATGAGCCCTGGCCGCGTACGAATACCTGGGCAGGCCGCGCGACGGTGGGCATCAGGCAGTCACTGGACAGGTCGTGGTGGGAGGCGTCCTCGATCAGGTCGTCGAGGCTCGGCACGGGGCGGCGCATATTGAACAGGTTCACACTTCACCCCCGATGGCAACCACACCATGGTGGGTCACCCCTGCACTCACGGCCTTGAGGTTTTTTGCGTTGCCTATGTAAATACCATCAACATAAACACTGTTCATTGCCCGATCCGGCCCTGTAAGCCCTGCGAATAGGCGCTAGACTAGGCGTCTCGGGGGCCAACGGCCATTTCGATTTTCCAGCTTTTTCGATAAGAAAGACTTATGGATTTCAAGCAACTGCGTTATTTCGTCGCGGTGTATGAAGAAGGCCACGTAGGCCGCGCGGCTGAACGCCTGTCGATCTCACAACCGGCGTTGTCGCAACAGATTCGCCAGCTTGAACAGAACCTCGATGTGAGCCTGTTCGAGCGCAGCAGCAAGCGCCTGCTGCCGACCCTCGCCGCCCACACCCTGTACAACCACGCCCTGCCGCTGATCGATGGCATGCAGCAGGCCGTCGAAGCCTTGCGCAACTTCAAGGGCCAGGCCATGCGCACCTTGGCCATCGGCGTGCTGCAAACCGTGCACACCAGCCTGGTCCCGCAAATGCTTGAGCGCGTGCGCAAGGCCCAGCCGCACCTTGTGGTGCAGATCTACGAATTGACCGGGCTGGAGATCGAGCGCCGCCTGCTTAACGGCTCGCTGGACATCGGCATCAGCTACCTGCCGCCGCGCCAGCCAGGCCTGCACGGCGTGCTGCTGTATGAAGATGAGTTGAAGGTCGTCATCCCTGAAGACCACCCCTTGCGGGAGTTCAAGAAAGTCTCGCTGAAACAGGCGGCCGAGTTGCCGATGTTGCTGCTGGGGGAAGAATTCCAGGTGCGGCAGATCTGGCAGGGCCAGTTGTCCAACCTCGGGCGCCGGCCGCAGGTGCAGGCCGAACTGAATACCATGGTGGGAATTCTCGACAGCCTGCCACATACCAAGCTGGCCACCGTGCTACCGGGGCGCTCGCAGGACGAGCACAACAGCAAGGCATTGCTGTGGAAACCCTTGAGTGAACCCAGGGTGCCATTGAAGGTAGGTTTGGTGTGCCGCGATGTGCAGCGCCAGCAGGCGACGGTGGCATTGCTGCGCACGCTGCTGGAAGACGTGATGAACGCCCCGCCGGTACAGCCGTGAAGTGGGCGGTCCGGACTTTTTCGCGGGCAAAAGAAAACCCCGCCGAAGCGGGGCTTTGCAGACTGTTTCCCTGACATCCATTTCACTCCGCCGTCCTGGCAGAATCCTACGTGTCCGTGTTGTTGCTTTGCGCTTCCTGCGCGACGTCCATGTGAAGTAGATTATCCGTGGATCCAATTTGGCGATAGAGGACGAATAGCAGTACGTCATGTAAGAGAATGCTTACACGACCTCCACGCCGTTAGAACAGGGCTTCATCCAGCAGGAACAGCGATTCGCTGCCGGCTTTGACCGACGCACTCAGCGAATGAATACGGGGCAGCAGGCGGGCGAAGTAGAAGCGCGCGGTCCCCAGTTTGCTGGCGTAGAAATCTTCCTCAGCTTCCTTGCCCAACGCCACCTTGGCCATGCGCGCCCACATATAGGCATACGCCAGGTAGCCAAAGGCGTGCAGGTACTCCACCGATGCCGCGCCGATTTCATTCGGGTTGGCTTTGGCGCGATCCAGCACCCAGGCGGTCAATTCATCCAGGTTATCCAGCGCTGCGCTGAGCGGACGGGTGAACTCACCCAACTCGGCGCCCGCCGTGGTGATGAACTGGCGGATTTCATCAGCGAACAACCGGTAGAACGCGCCGCCGCTGCCGACGATCTTGCGCCCCATCAAGTCCAGCGCCTGGATGCCATTGGTGCCTTCGTAGATCTGCGTGATGCGCACATCACGCACCAGCTGCTCCTGGCCCCACTCACGGATGTAACCGTGGCCACCGAACACCTGCTGGCCGAGCACGGTGGTTTCCAGGCCAAGGTCGCTGAGGAACGCCTTGGCCACCGGCGTCAGCAACGCCACCAGGTTATCGGCACGCTCGCGCGCTGCCGCGTCTTCACTGAACTTGGCGATGTCCAGTTGCGTCGCCACGTAGGTGGAAAACGCCCGGCCGCCTTCGTTGGCGGCTTTCATGGTCAGCAGCATGCGACGCACGTCCGGGTGGACGATGATCGGGTCGGCCACTTTGTCCTTGGCCTGGGCGCCAGTCGGCGCACGGCTTTGCAAACGGTCGCGCGCGTATTCAATCGCGTTCTGGTAGGAGCGCTCGCCCGACGCCAGGCCCTGGATACCCACACCCAGGCGCTCGTAGTTCATCATCGTGAACATCGCCGCCAGCCCACGGTGAGGCTCGCCCACCAGGTAACCCACGGCTGCGTCGAAGTTCATCACACAGGTGGCGGAGGCCTGGATGCCCATCTTGTGTTCGATGGAGCCACAGGTCACCGGGTTGCGCGCGCCCAGGCTGCCGTCGGCATTGACCATGAATTTCGGCACCAGGAACAGCGAGATGCCCTTGGGACCGGCCGGCGCGTCCGGCAGTTTGGCCAGCACCAGGTGGATGATGTTTTCAGTGAGGTCGTGTTCGCCACCGGTGATGAAGATCTTGGTCCCGCTGATCGTGTAGGAACCGTCCGCCTGAGGCTCGGCCTTGGTGCGGATGATGCCCAGGTCGGTCCCGGCGTGCGCTTCGGTCAGGCACATGGAACCGGCCCACTCGCCGGAGTACATCTTCGGCAGGTAGATTGCCTTGAGTTCTTCGCTGGCATGGGTGTTGATCGACACACAGGCGCCGGACGTCAGCATCGGGTACAGGCCGAATGCCAGGCTCGAGGAGTTGATCATTTCTTCGACCTGCGCCGACACCGCCTTGGGCATGCCCATGCCGCCGAAGATCGGATCACCGCCTACGCCCACCCAACCGCCTTCGGCGTAGGTTTTGTAGGCCTGTGGATAACCATCCGGCGTGGTGACTACGCTGTCCGCCCAACGGCAACCCTGCTCATCGCCACCGCAACTGAGCGGGGCGATGGATTTGGCGGTGACTTTGCCGGCTTCTTCGAGGATTGCCTCTACGGTTTCGGCGTCAACGGTGTCTGCCAATGCCGGCAATTGGGCCCAAGTCTTGGCGACCTCAAAAACTTCGTTGAGGACGAAGCGCATATCACGCAGCGGCGCTTTGTAATCAGCCATGGCAAACCTCGTGAGAACGTTAAAAGTAATTCGGTAGGATCGGTTTTACAGGCTCCGAGTGTAACTGAACAACTTTTGAGACACATAGGGTCCATTCGTGACCATTCAGTATTTATAAGTCACATGTGAGTCTAATACGGCAGCGGGCTTGCTCGCGAAGGCGCTGTGTCAGTCACCTGAGGTGCTTCTGACACATGACCTTCGCGAAGCAAGCC
>NZ_JASCPP010000073.1:0-35799 GCF_029959745.1 Pseudomonas sp. PS01298
GTGTGCCAGTCGCTGAAGAGGGTGCCTGACCCACCGCCTTCGCGAGCAAGCCCGCTCCCACACTGGATCGCCTGTGTTGTCAGAGATCGCGCACTACCCGAAAACCGATCCAGTCTCCGCGCGTCTGCGGGAAAATGTTGTTGCGGTTGCCCGAGCGCGAGAACACGGGCGCCTCGCCCCAGTCATTGCCGCGAATCTGGTAACCCTCGCAGTTCGGCTCCATCCATGCACTACCATCGGTCGGCGCGCCGATGTAGTTGGGGTGCTCGCAGTCGGCAACCCGTTCGTATACGTTGCCGTGCATGTCGTACATGCCGAATGCATTCGGCGGGTAGCTGCCTACCGGCGAAGAATAGCTGTAGCCATCTGCCGGGCCGTAGGTGTTGGCGTGCTCGGCAATGCTGTAGCCCTTGCCTTCATCGAACGGGAAGGGGAATGGCCCGGTGGAGCCAGCGCGGGCGGCGTATTCACGCTGGGCTTCGCTGACCATGTGGTATTGATGGCCGGTCTTTTTCGATAGCCAGGCCACGTAGTGCTTGATGTCGTCCATGTCCATGCACACCGCCGGCTGGCGCGGGCCCTGCGGGTAGCGTGGCTTGCTGGCGATACATTCGCGGCCGGGGCGGGTGTCGCCATCGGCGATCTTCACCCCGGTCTGGCGGATATAGCTGTCCCATTCGCCGGCGGTGATATGGAAGCGGCTCATGGCAAAGGGCTTGGCGAAGGTCACGTCGTGCATCGGGCCTTCATCCGGCTCGCGGCCGACTTCATCTTCCGGCGTGCCCATGGTGAAGGTGCCGGCGGGCAGCACCACCATTTCCGGGCAGTCCTTGCAGTCCTTGAATACTTTGCCGGGTTGCGGCGTGGCGGCCTGGGCCAGGTTGGGCAGCAGCGTGGCGCACAGGGCGGTGAGCGCCAGGGCGCCCAGGGGCTTGAGTCGGGATGGATTCATGTGGGCATCTCGTTCAAAGGAAAAAGGGCGGGCCTCACGCCCGCTGGTTCAGCAGGGTCATGAAGCGCTGGATCTCTTCGCTGGAATTGAGCAGGCCCGGGGAGGTACGGATCACCGGACCGACATCACGGTCCACCGCGTCGATGACCACACGGTTTTTCATCATGTAGGCCGCCACGGCATCACTGTCCTGGCCCTTGACCCGGAAGAAGGTAAAGCCGGCCGACAGCTCGGGGCTGCGTGGGGTAACCAGTTCGATCTTCGGGTGCGTTAGCAGTTGATCTTTCAATTCGCTGTTCAGCGCATGGATGCGCGCCTGCACCTGTGCCTTGCCCAGTTGCAAGTGCAGCCTGAAGGCCTCGTCCGCCGCCCAGCGATGCTCGAAGGCGTGGAAGCCGCCAGGGGTCATGATGGTGGCGAAGTCCTTGTCCTCGGAGAAGGTCGGCACCATCGGCGTCACGTACTTGTTCTCGGGGTCGCGGGCGCACACCAGGCCGGTGCCGCGCGGCCCGAACATCCACTTGTGGGTGCCGGCGATGAAGAAGTCGCAGTGCATGTCCGGGAAATCGAGGTTCTCCACACCAAAACCATGCACACCGTCGACGATATAGAGGATACGGTCCTTGTCATCGCGCTCGCGGTTGTGTTCCTCGACCAGCTTGCCGATCTCACCGATGGGCAGCTTCACGCCGCTGCCGGACTGTACCCAGGTCATGCCGAGCACGCGGGTGTTGGGGCGGATATTGCGTTGGATATTGCCCAGCACTTCATCGGCGGACACCCGGTGGGCATCGTCGAACAGGCGAATCTTGCGGACCTGGGTCTGCTCCTTGCGTACCCGGAAATCCAGGCTGAACTCGGTAGCGTAATGCTCGTGCACCGTGGTCAGGATCTCCTGGTCGGCGCGCACCTTGATCCCGCCATAGATCATCGCCAGGCCTTCGGAGGTGCTGCCGGTGAGGGCGATCTGCGCGGGCGTGGCCTTCAGGTAGCGGCCGGCCCATTCGCGGACCTGGCCTTCGCGCTTCCAGGTCTCCTGCAGGTCCCAGTCCATCGCCAGGCCAGGGTTGCGGTCGATCTGTGCGCGGTAACGTTCAATGGCCTCGCGCACCGGCCTGGGGTGCGAGGCCACGAGGAAGTTGGAAAAGTGCAGGTAGCTGGGGTCCTGGTTGAACAGTTGCTTGAATCCCGTCCATGGGTCGTTCGTGCTGTCGGCAGCCATTGCCTGGGGGAGCAGGGCGGTGCCCAGCGGCAGGCTCGCGGCGAAAACACCGGCCTGCTTGAGAAAAGTACGGCGGTCGGTCATGGACATACTTCTAGGTGATTAGCGGTTGGCCAAGGGTTTGGCGGCTTTTTGGACCTGGTCCCACACGCGCAGGAAGTTGCCTCCCCACAGCTTGGCGATATCGGCTTCGGAATACCCACGCTGAATCAGTTCGGCGGTGACGTTGCGCACTTCCCCGACGTTGTTCCAGCCCTGGATGCCGCCGCCATCGTTGAAGTCCGACGCCAGGCCGACGTGATCGATACCAATCTTGCGCACGGTGTAGTCGATGGCGTCACCCAGGTCCTTGAGGGTGGCCTTGGGCTCTTCGTCGAGGATCGCGTACAGCGCGCCGGCGTACTCGCCGAATTTGTGTTCGGGCCAGGCGGCGATGATCGCGTCACCCGGCATCAAGGCCACGGCGAGGTTGGGCAGCGGTGGCAGGTCGAAACGGGCGCGCAGGGCGTTGAGCTTGTCCTGGGTCGGCTGGCTCAGCGGGCGCAGGTAGGCGGAGAAACCCACGATCTGCACCACGCCGCCGCTCTGCTTGATCAGTTGCAGTTCCTTGTCGCTGAGGTTGCGCGGGATATCCACCGCCGCGCGTGGCGCCGAGTGCGATGCCACCATCGGCGTACGGCTCAACTGCGCCACCTGCTCCAGGGCCTTGGTCGACATCTGCGACACGTCGATGATCACGCCGAGGTCATTCAGGCGGTGCACCGCTTGCTTGCCGATGTCCGAGAGGCCGTCGAGGGCATCCACCGAGTCATTGAAAAACGGCAGCGGGCGCGACGAGTCGGACCAGGCGTTGTTGCCCACATAGCTGAAGCCGAACATGCGCATGCCGCGCGCAGCCCACAGGTCCAGCTGGTTGAGGTCGTTGCCCAGCGGGTAGGCGTTGAGCATGCTAATGAAGATCGCGAACTTGCCCTCGCCATGCAGGCGCCGGAAGTCGTCCGGGGTGTAGGCGATGCCGACCTGGTTGGGGTAGTCGCGGACCATGCCACTGATGATTTTGTAGCGCACTTCCTGTTCATTGCGCGCGGCTTCGACAAAACCGTCGGTGGGTTTGTGCGGTGCGTTGGGGCCGTTCCAGATTTCCGGCCAGCCGAAGATCGTCAGGGCGGCACCGGACAGGCGGCCGCGTGCGGCCTTGGCCAGGTCGAACTGGCCGCTACCGTCCTTGTCGGCCTCGTTGCCGGCGGTGCCGAAATCCACCGGCACGGTGATATGGCTGTCGAACGACAGCAGCCGGTCCTGCATTTCATTGGCCTGCTTGATAACCTCCAGCGGATAGCCGGCATTGCCCTTGAACCAGTGATCCCAGGCCAGGAAACCGGCCCCGGCACCGATGGCCAGTGCCAGCGGCAGGCCGATATACAGCGCCTTTTTCGAACGTGGTTTTGTCATTGCCATCTCAGTCAGTTGAGGCCTTCGCTATCAGGGAAGAACGAGTGATGGGCACGCAAATTTAGGCGCCGCCGACAGCGCGGTAAATTTCCCCGGGCTGCAAACGTTCTAGCTCTGATAAAGCCGTTTCCTAAGGTAGACAATGACCATCTCTCGACGTGGGTTCATCGCCGGCCTGGCGCTCACCGGCGCCGCTGTGCCGGCGGCCTTTTATGCCCATCGCGAGCTGACGCGCGAAGAAGAATTCCCCATCACCCCCGGCGAAGCCACGGTGGCGCTGGCCGATACTGCCGGCCAGCACCTGGCCAACACCTTGCGTGGCGTGTGGAGCCTGCGCCTGGAAGGTCGCGACGCCGGCCTCAAGGGCCTGCCGTTGGAAGGCCTGGAACTGTTGCTCGACATCGCCCCGCGTGGCCGCGGCGTGCGTGGCTACCTGGACACCGCCGCCAACCTGCGCGCCGAAGGCGAGCCGCGCTATCGCGTACTCGGTGACCTGGTGAGCGGCGACAGCGCCTTGCTCTATTGGCGCCTGATCGACCGCGACTCAGCCGACGGCAGGCCCGCCTATGAATTCAAGATGACCCTCGACCAGGTCTGGGCGGACTTTGCCAACGCCGGCAGCAGCACCCTCAGCGGGCAGATCCTCGACCTGGATCGCCCGCTGGCATTGACCGAGCGCGACAACCGCTTTATTGCCCACAAGCATTGGTTTCCCGAAGCACGCCAGCGTATCGGCCTCAACCCGACGCTGCTGGCCTGGCTCATCGCGCCCGAGCACCGCCTGTTCCATCAGCTGTGGCACGCCACCCGGGACCAGTGGCACAAGCTCTCCGAAGAAAAGCGCGAGGCCCTGCGCGGTATCGGCTGGCAACCCGGCCCACGGGGCAAGGAACGTGATGCGCGTGGCAAGCACAAGGACCGCAATGGCTCGGGCATCGACTTCTTCTTCATGCACCGGCACATGCTCGGCACCGCGCGCTCAATGCAGGATTTGCCCTCATGGCCGCAATTCCCCGCGCCGCAACCGCCCCTTGAGCGCGATCGCCTGGGCTTCCTGCGGTACTTCGACAACCACGATGGCTTCGCCCTGCCGCCCACCTGGTGGGCCGCGGATGACAGCGAATACACCCAGTGGGTCAGCGACATCAAGGCGGCCGAGACCTACCACGGCAATTTCCAGGTCTGGGAATCCCAGTACCGCGACCCGCGTTACCTGGCCAGGTTGAGCCTCGGCCAGTTGGGCTCGGAGATGGAGCTGGGCCTGCATGACTGGCTGCACATGCGCTGGGCCTCGGTGCCCCGTGACCCTTCCAACGGTGCGCCCGTGCCCCTGGCCCGCGACCCGGCAGACTTCGCCCCGCGCTGGTATGCGGCGGAAAACGACTTCCTCGGCGATCCGTTTTCGTCCCACGTTAACCCGGTGTTCTGGCACTTCCACGGCTGGATCGACGACCGCATCGAAGACTGGTTTCGTGCCCATGAGCGTTTCAATCCCGGCGAGGTCAGCCGCATGCAGGTCAACGGCGTGGCCTGGTTTGCGCCGGGGCGCTGGGTCGAAGTCGGTGACCCGTGGCTGGGCCCGGACACCCATGGCTGCAGCACCACGCCGGGGTTGCAGATGGGCAAGTCGATGGAGATGGATCCGGAGACCATGAAGCTCGCGCTGCGCATCACCTTCGGTGCCGAGGACGATGCGCTGCTGGGTTTGTTCAAGCGCGTGCCGAAGCGGCCCTGGTATGCGCGGCATTTAAAGGTCAAGGCGCGCGAAGCCTGACCCTCGTCGCTGCCTGACACCGCGCCATCGCTGGCGCGCCTGCGCGTTAAAACCACACCGCTGCTCAGCCGATCCCAGGGCTGGCGCCCTTGTCCCCGCTTCCCATGTCACCTCCCTGCGGTCAAATCCCTTAATTTCCCAACCCTGCCGGAAGCCTTCCAGGCCCCCGGCTGTGCCCGTGTTTCTTTCACCGGGCGCCCAGCACAGACGATTGCAAACGGCAGCTGAAAACGGACTTTCTTCTCCACCGTGACTTATCAGGCAGGTTACCTCCATGCAGTTCAGCGAATTATTGGCAGCGATTTCCACCCACGCGATCCGTCTGCAAAGGGAAGCAGACGACCTGATTGTCCTGGGTGACGATGAGGCATTGGATGACGCGCTGTGGGATCAATTGATCGCCCACAAACCCCGGCTGCTCGCACTGGTGGCCGAGCATGGCGGTGACTGGCTGAGCCCGGCCTATCGGATCACGCCGGCCATGTTGCCGCTGGTCAGCCTCGACCAGGCGGCCATCGACCGGATCGTCGCGGCGATCCCCGGTGGTGCGGCGAACGTGCAGGACATCTACCCGCTGGCGCCGTTGCAGGAGGGCATGCTCTATCACCACCTGTCGGCGCAGCAGGGCGATCCGTATGTGCTGCACGCGCAGTTTGTGTTCGATAGCCGTCCTCGCTTGCACGCATTTGCCGAGGCGCTGCAATGGGTCATCGACCGCCACGATATTCTGCGTACGTCGATGGCCTGGGAGCGCCTCGACGAGCCGCTGCAAGTGGTGTGGCGCACGGCGACCCTGGCCTGTGAAGAGGCGCATTTCAGTGGGGGCGACGCGTTCGACCGTTTGCTGAACCGCTATGACGCGCGCACGTTCCGCCTCGACCTGGGCCAGGCGCCGCTGCTGCGCCTGGTATTTGCCGAGGACCCGACCCACCAGCGCGTGGTTGCCATGTTGCTGTTTCACCACACCATTCTCGACCACACCGCGCTGGATGTGGTGCGCGATGAAATCCAGTTGTACCTGGCGGGCCGGCAGGACCAGGCCACGGCGCCGGTGCCGTTTCGCAGCTATATCGCCCAGGTGCGCCACGGCGTCAGCGAGCAGGCCCATGAGCAGTTCTTCCGCGAGATGCTGGCGGATATCGAGGCGCCCACACTGCCGTTCGGCTTGCAGGATGTGCAGGGCGACGGCCAGGGTATCGACGAGGTACGCATCCCCGTCGACGCCGCCCTGGGCCTGCGCTTGCGCAGCCTGGCGCGGGCGCAGGGTGTGAGTGTGGCAAGCCTGCTGCACCTGGCGTTGGCGCGGGTCCTGGGCGTGGTGTCCGGGCGCGAGTCAGTGGTGTTCGGTACGGTGATGCTCGGCCGCATGGGCGCGGGTGAGGGCGGTGAACGGGCGCTGGGCATGTTCATCAACACCCTGCCACTGCGCGTGGACGTGGGCGCGCAGGGTGTGCGGGCCGGCGTCAAGGCCACCCATGCACGGCTGACCGCGTTGCTCCAGCATGAGCACGCATCCCTGGCGCTGGCCCAGCGTTGCAGCGGCGTGGCCGCGCCGACGCCGTTGTTCAGCGCGATACTCAACTACCGGCACAGCGCTGCGGGTGATATGGCCGAGGTGATTGACGTCGCCGAGGGGATCCAGGTCCTTGGTGCCGAGGAACGCACCAACTACCCGCTGACGGTGAACGTGGACGATCTCGGCGAAGCGTTTGCACTGACGGTGATGGTCGCGGCGGCCATCGGCGCGCAGCGCGTGGCGGGCTACCTGCACACAGCGCTGGCGAGCCTGGCCGAAGCCCTGGAGCAACGACCGGAGATGCCGCTGAGCGGCCTGAACATCCTGCCTGACCCCGAACGCCATGCCCTGTTGCACACCCTCAACCACACCCCGCAGACCTTCGCCGACAGCGCGCTGATCCACCAGCAGGTCGAAGCCCACGCCGCCGCCCAGCCCGAAGCCATTGCCTTGCGCTTCGACAACCAACGCCTCAGCTATCGCCAGCTCAACGAACGTGCCAACCAGGTTGCCCATCGCCTGCTCGCCCAAGGCGTGCGCCCGGATGATCGGGTGGCGATCTGCGTGGAACGCGGTGTGGAGATGATCATCGGCCTGCTGGGCATCCTCAAGGCCGGCGCGGGCTATGTGCCGATCGATCCGGCCTATCCGCTTGAGCGCATCGCCTACACCCTGGCCGACAGCGACCCGGTGGCCGTGCTGGTGCAGGCCAACACCCGTCATCGGGTGGGTGACCGGACGCAGATCGATCTCAACGGCCTGCGGGGCGAGTCCATCGTCAACCCGCGGATCACGCTGAGCCCGGCAAACCTGGCCTATGTGATCTACACCTCCGGCTCAACGGGCCAGCCCAAGGGCGTGATGATCGAGCATCGCCAGGTCGCGCGGTTGTTCACCGCCACCGAACACTGGTTCGGCTTCAACCACAACGACGTGTGGGCGCTGTTCCACTCCTTCGCGTTCGACTTCTCGGTGTGGGAAATCTGGGGCGCGCTGGTGCATGGCGGGCAACTGCTGATCGTGCCGCAACGGGTCAGCCGCTCGCCGGACGAGTGCTACACGCTGCTCTGTGAAGCGGGGGTGAGCATTCTCAACCAGACCCCCAGCGCCTTCCGTCAACTGATCGCCGCCCAGGGCCAGAGCCCCCAGGCGCATTCCCTGCGCCAGGTGATTTTCGGCGGCGAAGCGCTGGAACCGGGGATGCTCAAGCCCTGGTATGCCCGGGCGATCAACGCCGGCACGCAGTTGGTGAACATGTATGGCATCACCGAAACCACCGTGCACGTCACCTACCGCGCATTGCAGGCGGCGGATGCGCACCGGGTCGGCGCCAGCCCGATTGGTGTGCGCATTCCCGACCTGCAGTTGTATGTGTTGGACGAGCGCCGCGAGCCGCTGCCGTTCGGTGTGGTTGGTGAGCTGTACGTCGGCGGCGCCGGTGTGGCGCGCGGTTACCTGAACCGCGATGCGCTGACCGCCGAGCGCTTCCTGGTTGATCCGGCCACCGGCTTGCGTTTGTACAAGACCGGTGACCTCGGCCGAATGCTCGCCGACGGCAGCGTCGAATACCTGGGGCGTAACGATGACCAGGTGAAAATCCGCGGATTCCGCATCGAACTCGGCGAGATCCAGGCGCGCCTCGCCAGCGCTCCGGGCGTGCGTGACGCGGTGGTGATTGCCCGTGAAGACGAACCGGGTGACAAGCGCCTGGTGGCCTACGTGATTGCCGACGGCGCACCGAATATCGCGGATTTACGCGACCACCTGCTGCTGAGTCTGGCCGAGCATATGGTGCCCAGCGCCTTCGTGTTGCTGGACCGTTTTACGCTGACCGCCAACGGCAAGCTCGACCGCAACGCCTTGCCCGCGCCCGATGCCACAGCCCTGGCGCGGCGGGGCTACCAGGCGCCCCGGGGCGCGGTGGAAAACGCCATCGCCGCGATCTGGCAGGACCTGCTCAAGCTCGAGCGCGTCGGCCGGGACGATAACTTTTTCGAGCTGGGCGGCCATTCGCTGCTGGCGGTCAAGCTGATCGAGCGCATGCGCCAGGTCGAGCTGGGCGCCGACGTCCGCGTGCTGTTCGGCCAGCCGACCCTGGCGGCACTCGCTGCCGCAGTCGGCGGGCAGCAGCAGGTGCAGGTGCCGGCCAACCTGATCACGGCGGCCACGCAGCACATCACCCCGGACATGGTGCCGCTGGTGGAGCTGAGCCAGGCCGCCCTCGACCACATCATCCAGCGCGTGCCCGGCGGCATCAGCAATGTGCAGGACATCTACGGCCTGGCTCCGCTGCAGGCGGGCATTCTGTACCACCACCTGGCGACCCGCGAAGGCGATCCCTACGTGTTGCAGGTGCAGTTCGGCTTCAACGATCAAGCGGCGGTCGATGCCTTTATCCAGGCGCTGCACAGCGTGATCGAGCGCAATGACATCCTGCGCACCGCGATCCTCTGGGAAGGCCTCGACGAGCCGGTGCAAGTGGTGTGTCGCCAGGCGCCACTGGCGGTCGAGCGCATAGAGGGGCTGGGCGCCGATGCCTTGGCGCAGTTGCAACAGCGCTTCGACCCACGGCACTTCCGTCTCGATCTCACGCGCGCCTCGCTGATGCAATTCGCCTACTGCGCAGAACCGGGTCGCCTCGTCGGCATCCTGCTGCTGCACCACATCCTGCTCGACCACACCGCCTTGCAAGTGCTGGTGCAAGAGATGAGCGCCAGCCTGTCCGGCAGCAGCGCGCAACTGCCGGAGGCCGTGCAGTACCGCAACTACGTGGCGCAGGCGCGCCTCGGAGTCAGCCAGGCGCAACACGAAGCGTTCTTCACTGAGATGCTCGGCGACATTGACGAACCGACCCTGGCCTTCGGTTTGCAGGATGTGAACCGCGACGGCAGCGGCATTCTCGAGGCACGCCTGCCGTTGGAACCGGCCTTGAACCTGGGCCTGCGTGAACAGGCGCGGCAACTCGGGGTGAGCACCGCAAGCCTGGTGCACCTGGCCTGGGCCCAGGTGTTGGGGCAGGTCTCGGGCCAGCAAGAGGTGGTGTTCGGCACGGTGCTACTGGGCCGCATGCAAGGCGGCGCGGGCGCCGACCGCGCGCTGGGAATGTTCATCAACACCTTGCCGCTGCGGGTCAGCCTCGGCAACACCTTGGTGCTGGCCGGTGTGCGCGCCACCCATGCACGGCTCGCACACTTGCTCGGGCATGAGCACGCGTCGTTGTCCCTGGCCCAGCGCTGCAGTGGCGTGCCGGGCTCACTGCCGTTGTTCAGCACCTTGCTCAACTACCGTCACAGCGCTGTAGACCAAGTGCCGGGGGATAACCCGTTTGCGGCCAGCGGCATCCAGATCCTCAGTTCCGAAGAGCGCAGCAACTACCCGCTGGTGCTCAATGTCGATGACCTCGGCAGCGGTTTTGCCCTGACGGTGCAAGGCGTAGCCAGCCTGGATGTGCAGCGAGTGGGCGACTACCTGCTGACCGCGCTGCGCCACCTGGTGAGTGCGTTGCAACAGGCGCCGACCACGCCGTTGCAGGCGGTGTCGATCATCCCGGCGGCAGAGCGCCACCAACTGCTGGTGGAATTCAACGCCACGACGCGCGCCTACCCGTCGCAATTGACCGTACACCAGTTGTTCGAAGCCCAGGTACTGGCACGTCCTGAAGCGGTGGCGGCGGTGCAGGGCAGTGTGTCCCTGAGCTACCGCGACCTCAATCGCCGCGCCAATCGGCTGGCCCATCACCTGATCACCCTGGGTGTACAGCCGGGGGAAAGCGTGGCCATCGCGCTGCCGCGCAGCATCGACTTGCTGACCTGCCAGCTGGCCATCCTCAAATGCGCGGCAGTCTATGTGCCGCTGGACATCAACGCGCCGGCCGAGCGCCAGGCGTTCATTGTGCAGGACAGCGGTGCGCACCGCGTGCTTGGCGATCTCGCCGAGTTGAATCTGGACGCGCAGTCGCCGCGCAATCCCGACCTGTTCCAGACCGCCCAGTGTGTGGCGTACATCCTCTACACGTCCGGCTCTACCGGCGCGCCCAAGGGCGTGCAAGTGCCGCACCGTGCGATCACGCGCCTGGTGCTCAACAATGGCTATGCCGACTTCAACGCCCGGGACCGCGTGGCGTTCGCCTCCAACCCGGCGTTCGACGCCAGCACCCTGGAAGTCTGGGCGCCGCTGCTCAATGGCGGTTGCGTGGTGGTGGTCGAGCCGGCGGAACTGTTGTCCCAGGCCGCGTTTGGCGCACTCTTGCAGGAGCAGGCCGTCAGCGTGTTGTGGATGACTGCCGGGCTGTTCCACCAGTATGCCGATGCGCTGATGCCGGTGTTCCGCCAGTTGCGTTACCTGATCGTCGGCGGCGATGTGCTTGACCCGCTGGTGATTGGCCGCGTGCTCGCGCACGGCAAACCGCAACACCTGCTCAACGGTTACGGCCCGACCGAGGCGACCACCTTTTCCACCACCTATGAGATCACGGCGCCGGGCGAGGGCGGTATTCCCATCGGCCGGCCGATCGCCAACGCCCAGGCCTATGTGCTGGATGCGCACCAGCACCTGCTCCCGCTGGGCGCGGTCGGCGAGCTGTACATCGGCGGCGCGGGCCTGGCCACGGGCTACGTGAACCAGCCGCACTTGACCGCCGAAAAATTTATCCCCAATCCCTTCGGCGAGGGCTTGCTGTACCGCACCGGTGACCTGGCGAGCTGGCGGGCCGACGGCATCCTGTTGTACCAGGGCCGCAATGACCTGCAAGTGAAGATCCGTGGTTATCGGATCGAACCCGGCGAAATCGAAACCTGCCTTGCGAGTTTCCCCGGCGTGAAAGACGCCGTGGTTGTGGTGCGCGAAGATGCGCCCGGTGACAAGCGCCTGGTGGCCTACTACACCGCCGAGGCGGCGCTGGAGATCGAAGCGCTGCGGGCCCATCTGCAAGGCCGGTTGCCGGATTACATGGTGCCGTCGGCCTATGTCTGGCTGGCGCTGTTGCCGCTGACCGCCAACGGCAAGCTCGATCGCAAAGGCCTGCCGGTGCCCGACCACAGCGCGCTGCTCAGCCGTGGCTATGAGGCGCCGGAGGGCGCAGTGGAAACCCTGCTGGCGCAGATCTGGCAGGACGTGCTCAAGCTCGAGCGCGTGGGTCGCCATGATCATTTCTTCGAGCTGGGCGGGCATTCGTTGCTGGCAGTCAGTTTGATCGAGCGCATGCGCCAAGTCGGCCTCAGCGCGGACGTGCGCGTGCTGTTCAGCCAGCCGAGCCTGGCCGCGTTGGCGGCAGCGGTGGGCGAGGGGCGCGAAGTGCGGGTGCCGGCCAACGGCATTCCATTGGGGTGTACGCGTATCACCCCGTCGATGCTGAGCCTGGTGCAACTCGACCAGGACGCCATCGACCGTATCGTCGCCAGCGTGCCGGGGGGCGCGGCCAATGTGCAGGATATCTACCCGCTGGCGCCGTTGCAGGAAGGCATTCTCTACCACCACATCAGCGCCGAGCAGGGCGACCCGTACCTGCTGCAATCGCGCCTGGCATTCGACAGCGTCGAGCGTCTGCAGGCATTTATGGGCGCGTTGCAGCAGGTGGTGGCGCGTCACGACATCCTGCGCACCGACGTGGTCTGGGAAGGCCTGGACAGCCCGGTGCAAGTGGTGGCGCGCGAGGCACGGCTGAGCGTGCAGGCCGTCGACCTGGACCCGGCGGACGGCGCCATCATCGAGCAGTTGCACGGGCGTTTCGATGCCCGTCACTACCGCCTGGATATCACCCAGGCGCCGTTGCTGCGCATGGTCTACGCCGAGGACCCGGACAACGCGCGGGTGGCGGCGATCCTGCTGTTTCACCACCTTGCGCTGGACCACACCGCCATGGCCGTAGTCGGCCAGGAAATGCGCGCGTTCCTGTTCAACCAGGCGCAGGACTTGCCGGCGCCCGCACCGTTTCGCAACTACGTCGCCCAGGCTCGCCTGGGTGTCAGCGCGCAAGAGCACGAACACTTCTTTCGCGCCATGCTCGGCGATGTCGACGAACCGACCTTGCCCTTTGGCGTACAGGATGTGCAGGGCGATGGCCGTGCGATCGAGGAGGCCGAGCAAGCCCTGGACGCAGCGTTGGCCCGGCGCGTGCGCGGGCAGGCCCGGCAGTTGGGCGTCAGCGCGGCGAGCCTGATGCACCTGGCCTGGGCGCAGGTGCTGGGGCTGGTGTCCGGGCGTGACGACGTGGTGTTCGGCACCGTGTTGATGGGTCGTCTGCAGGCCGGCGACGGTGCCGACCGGGCGCTGGGAATGTTCATCAACACCTTGCCGCTGCGGGTAGATGTCGCGGCCAGCGCCGCCGTGGCGGTCAGGGCCACGCATGCGCGCTTGAGTGCCTTGCTCGGTCATGAGCACGCATCGTTGGCGCTGGCCCAGCGTTGCAGCGGCGTGGCGGCCTCCACGCCGTTGTTCAGCGCCTTGCTCAATTACCGTCACACCACGCCGGACGAAATCGCGCGCGACGGCCATGGCATCTGGACGGGCGTGCAGTTGCTCGGCGGTGAAGAACGCAGCAACTACCCGCTGACCTTGAGCGTGGATGACCTGGGTGACGGCTTTGGCCTGAATGTCCTGGCGCTGCCGCAGATCGGTGCCGAGCGCCTGTGCAGCTACATGCTCGGCGCGGTGGAGCAGTTGGTCGCGACCTTGGAAAGTGCGCCAGATACGCCGCTCAACCGGCTGCCGATTCTGTCGGTGGCGGAGCGTGACACCCTGCTGCGCGACTTCAATGCCACCGCCCACGATTTCCCCCAGGGCCAGACAGTGCATGGCGCCTTTGAGGTGCAGGCCGAACGCCAACCCGAGGCGATTGCCGTGGTGCAGGGCGACGAATCGCTGACCTATGCGCAACTCAACCGTCGCGCCAACCAGTTGGCCCATCACCTGCTGCAAGTTGGTGTGCAACCGGACGACCGCGTCGCGCTCTGCTGCCGACGTGGCCCGCAGATGCTGGTGGGTCTGCTGGGTATTCTCAAGGCTGGCGCGGGCTATGTACCCATCGACCCGGCGTACCCCGCCGAGCGCATCGCCTACCTGCTGCAGGACAGTGCCCCGGTGGCGGTGCTGGCCGAGGCGAGCACCCGCGACCTGCTGGGCGCGGTCGCCAGCATCGACCTGCACGACCCGCGCTGGCAGCAGCAGGCCGCCAGCAATCCGTACATCAGCGCCTTGACCCCGGCGCACCTGGCCTACGTGATCTACACCTCGGGCTCCACCGGCCAGCCCAAGGGCGTGATGGTCGAACACCGCAGCGTCGAAAACCTGCTGCACTGGCACTGCGAAGCCTTTGGCCTGGATGCGCGGAGCCACACCAGCAGTGTCGCCGGGTTCGGCTTTGACGCGCTGGCCTGGGAGCTGTGGCCGGCACTGTGCGTAGGCGCCACCCTGCACCTGCCGCCTGCACAGGTGGGCAATGAAAATCTCGACGCGCTACTGGCCTGGTGGCTGGCGCAGCCGCTGGACGTGAGCTTCCTGCCGACGCCGGTGGCTGAGTACGCTTTCAGTCAGAACCTGCAGCACCCAACCCTGCGCATCCTGCTGATCGGCGGTGATCGCCTGCGCCAGTTCAGCCAGGAGCGACGCTTTGCGGTGATCAACAACTACGGTCCGACCGAAGCCACGGTGGTCGCCACCTCCGGCCGCGTGCGCGCCGGGCAGGCGCTGCATATCGGCCGGCCGATCGCCAATGCCAGCGTCTATGTGCTGGACGCGCACTTGCGCCCGGTACCGGTGGGGGTTGCCGGCGAGCTGTATGTCGGCGGCAGCGGCATCGCGCGGGGCTACCTGAACCGCCCGCAGATGACCGCCGAACGCTTCCTGCAGGACCCGTTCAACCAGGGGCGCATGTACCGCACCGGCGACCGGGTGCGCTGGTTGCCGGATGGCAACCTCGACTACCTGGGCCGCAATGACGACCAGGTCAAAGTGCGCGGCGTGCGCGTCGAGCTGGGCGAAATCGAAAGCTGCCTGGCCGCACTGCCCGGCGTGGGTGACGCCGTGGTGCTGGTGCGCGAGGACCGTTTGATCGCCTGGTTCACCGAACAGCAGCCGCTGGATATCGAAGCGCTGCGTGCGCAGCTGCAAGCGCAATTGCCTGCAGCCCTGGTGCCGGTTGCGTACGTGAAACTTCCGGTATTGCCGCTGACCGCCAACGGCAAGCTCGACCGCAGGGCCTTGCCGGAGCCCGATCACAACGCCTTATCGAGCCGTGACTATGCGCCGCCCCAAGGCGCGGTCGAAACCACCCTGGCGCGTATCTGGGCCGAAGTGCTGCAGGTCGGGCAGGTCGGTCGGCATGATCACTTCTTCGAACTGGGCGGGCATTCGCTACTGGCCGTGAGCCTGGTCGAACGCATGCGCCAGGCTGGCCTCAGCGCCGATGTACGGGTGCTGTTCAGCCAACCCACCCTGGCGGCGCTGGCAGCCGCCGTCGGCAGTGGTCGTGAAGTGCCGGTGCCGGCCAACCGCATTGCCGTCGACTGCCAACGCATCACCCCGGACATGCTCACGTTGGTGAGCCTGGACCAGGCCACGCTGGATCACGTGGTGAGCCGTGTGCCCGGCGGTGCCGCCAATATGCAGGACATCTACCCGCTGGCGCCCTTGCAGGAGGGCATCCTCTACCACTACATCACGGCCGAACAGGGCGACCCGTACCTGCTGCAATCGCACCTGGCATTTGACAGCGTCGAGCGCCTGCAGGCCTTCGCCCAGGCACTGCAACAGGTGATCGACCGTCACGATATCCTGCGCACCGGGGTGGTCTGGGAAGGTCTGGTACAGCCGCTGCAAGTGGTGCAGCGCAGCGCCGAATTGAGCGTGCAGGAACTGCACCTGCACGGCGACGTACTGGCCGAGTTGCATGCGCGTTTCGACGCGCGGCGCTATCGCCTGGATATCAGCCAGGCCCCGCTGATCCGCCTGATGTATGCACAGGACCCGGTCAACCAACGTGTGGTCGTGGTGTTGCTCTATCACCATATCGTCCTCGACCACACCGCCTTCGACGTGGTGCTGCGCGAAATGCAGGGCCACCTGCTGGGTCACCCCGCGCCAACGACGGCACCGATGCCGTACCGCAACTACGTGGCCCAGGCCCGCCTGGGGGTGAGCGAGCAGGAACACGAAGCGTTCTTTCGCGGCATGCTCGCTGATGTCGACGCGCCGACCTTGCCTTTCGGCTGGCAGGATGTGCGCGGCGACGGCAGCGCCATCGAGGAACACAGCTTGCGCCTGGACAGCGACCTCAACCGCCGCCTGCGCGCCCAGGCCCGGCTGCTGGGCGTGAGCACCGCGAGCCTGTTCCACCTGGCCTGGGGACAGGTGCTGGCGGTCACCTCGGGTCGGCGCAGCGTGGTGTTCGGCACCGTGTTGGTCGGCCGCCTGCAGGGCGGCGAGGGTGCCGATCGCGCGCTGGGTGTGTTTATCAATACCTTGCCGCTGCGCCTGGATATCGACGCGCAGGGCGCTCGCGCTGCCGTGCGTACCACCCATGAGCGCCTCAGCGCCTTGCTCGGGCATGAGCACGCGTCCCTGGCGCTGGCCCAGCGCTGCAGTGGGGTGGCCGCGCCGGCACCGCTGTTCAGCTCGATGCTCAACTACCGTCATCGCGGCGCGGCCACGCGCTCGCAGGAGGCGCAGCAGGCCTGGGAAGGCATGCAGACCCTGGTCAACGACGGGCGCACCAACTACCCGCTGACCTTGAACGTGGATGACCTGGGCGATGGCTATGCCATCACTGCCCTGGCGCGCACCGACGCGCAGCGGGTATGCGGCTATCTGCAAGTGGCCCTGTCCGGCCTGGTCGACGCGTTGGAGCAGGCGCCGCAGCGGGCGCTCGACCGCCTGCCGGTGCTGGGCGTCGAGGAGCGCAAAAAGCTGCTGGTCGAGTTCAACTCAACCGAGGTGCCGTACAACCTCGACCAGACCCTGCACAGTCTGTTCGAAGCCCAGGTGGTGTGCACACCGCAGGCCGTGGCGGTCACCGCCGGCGAGCAACACTTGACCTATCAGGCACTCAACGAGCGCGCCAATCGCCTGGCCCATCACCTGCGTGAACGCGGCGTCCAACCAGACGCGCGGGTAGGCATCTGTGTGGAGCGTGGCCTGGAGATGGTCGTCGGCCTGTTTGCGATCCTCAAGGCCGGTGGCGGTTATGTGCCGCTGGACCCGGCCTACCCGCAGGAACGCATCGCCTACATGCTGCAGGACAGCGCGCCGGTGGTGGTGCTGGCCGAGGGCGCGACCCTGGCGCTGCTGGGGGACGCGCCGGTGATCGACCTCGACCATTGCACCTGGCAGCACCAGCCCGTGACCAATCCCCACGTCGCCGACCTCAATGCGCGCCATCAGGCCTACGTGATCTACACCTCCGGCTCCACCGGCCAGCCCAAGGGCGTGATCAACGAACACGCCGGGGTGGTCAACCGCCTGTTGTGGATGCAGGACGCCTACGGTCTCAAGGCAGAGGATGCGGTGTTGCAGAAAACCCCGTTCAGCTTCGACGTGTCGGTGTGGGAGTTCTTCTGGCCGCTGTTCACCGGCGCCCGCCTGGTGATGGCGCGTCCGGGCGGGCACAAGGACCCGGCGTACCTGTGCGAAGTGATCGAGTCCGAGCGGATCACCACCGTGCACTTCGTGCCGTCGATGCTTGACGTGTTCCTCGCGCATGGCGACGTCAGCCAGGCCGCCGGCTTGCGGCGCGTGATGTGCAGCGGCGAAGCCTTGCCGGGCAGCCTGGTGCGGCGCTTCAAGCAGCAATTGCCGGGCCTCGGCCTGTACAACCTGTACGGTCCGACCGAAGCGGCGGTGGACGTGAGCGCATGGAACTGCGCGCGCCCCGAGGTGCCCGACAACACGCCGATCGGCAAGCCGATTGCCAACACGCGCTTGTACCTGCTGGATGAGCAATTGCAGCCGGTGCCGCTGGGCGTGGTCGGCGAACTGTTCATCGGCGGCGTGCAGGTGGCGCGCGGTTACCTTAACCGTCCGCAGCTGACGGCCGAGCGCTTTATCAAGGACCCGTTCAGCGACGGGCGCCTGTACCGCACCGGGGATGTGGGGCGTTACCTGGCCGACGGCAACATCGAATACCTGGGCCGCAACGACGACCAGGTGAAAATCCGTGGCCTGCGCATCGAGCTGGGGGAAATCCAGGCGCGCCTGATCGAGCACGCAGCGGTCAAGGACGCCGTGGTGGTGGCCCGCGAAGAACGCCTGGTGGCCTATTACACCGGTACGCAGACGCCCGTCGACAGCTTGCGTGAACAGCTGTTGCGGCACTTGCCGGACTTCATGGTGCCCGCGCTGTTTGTGCACCTCGACGCGCTGCCGTTGAGTCCCAACGGCAAGCTTGACCGCAAGGCCCTGCCAACCCCGGGCCTGGACGCGTTGGTGGCGCGTAAGTACGAGGCGCCAGAAGGTGACACCGAGAAGCTCCTGGCGCGGCTGTGGGCCGAACTGCTCAAGGTCGAGCGGGTCGGTCGCCAGGACAATTTCTTTGAATTGGGCGGGCACTCGCTGCTCGCCGTGAGCTTGATCGGGCGCTTGCGCCAGGAAGGCATGGAAGCCGATGTGCGCGCGCTGTTCGAACAGCCGACACTCGCCGGCTACGCCGCAATGACCGAACGAATGGAGATCGTCCTGTGAGCATCAACCAACTGCTGGCGACGCTGAAAACCAAGGACATCCAACTGGCGCTCAAGGGCGATCAGTTGTCGGTGCAGGGCAACAGGCAAGCCTTGAGTGACCCGGCGATTATCGCCGCGCTGCGTGAACACAAACCGGCGCTGATCGCGCTGATCCAGGCCGGTGAATACACGGCGCCCCAGCCGGGCGCCGTCGAGGTACCGGCCAATGGCATCCCGGCCGGCGCCGAGCGCATCACACCGGACATGCTGAGCCTGTCGACCCTGAGCCAGGAGGAGATCGACCGAGTCGTCGCCAGCGTCGACGGCGGCGTGGCGAATATCCAGGATATCTACCCGCTGGCGCCGTTGCAGGAAGGCATCCTGTTTCACCACGTCAGCGCCGAGCACGGCGATCCGTACGTGATGCAGGCGCAATTCGCGTTCGACAGCCTGGCGCGCTTCGACGCCTTTGCCCAGGCGCTGCAGGCAGTGATGGATCGCCACGATATCCTGCGCACCGGCGTGGTGTGGGACGGTTTGCAAGAGCCCTCGCAAGTGGTGTGGCGCACCGCGCGCCTGCCGGTGCAGGCCCTCCAATTGCCGGCGGCCGAGGGCGATATCGCCGCGCAACTGCATGCGCTGTTCGATGCCCGTCACTATCGTCTCGACGTGACACAGGCGCCGCTGCTGCGCCTGGTGCGCGCGGATGACCCGGCCAACCAGCGCATCGTCGCCAGCTTGTTGTTCCACCACATGGCCCTCGACCACAGTGCCCTGGAAGTGGTGTGCCATGAAATGCAGGCGTGCCTGCTGGGGCAGGGCGCGGCGCTCGGCCAGGCGGTGCCGTTTCGCAACTATGTGGCCCAGGCGCGGCTGGGGACCCGCGAACAGGAGCACGAAAGCTTTTTCCGGCAGATGCTCGGCGATATCAGCGAACCGACCTTGCCGTTTGGCCTGCACGATGTACAAGGCGATGCACGCGGCATTGCCGAGGTTCACCTGGCACTGGCGCCGGCGTTGTCGCAACGGCTGCGGGTGCAGGCGCGGCAACTCGGGGTGAGCGCCGCCAGCCTGTTCCATATGGGCTGGGCGCAGGTGCTGGGGGTGTTGTCCGGCAAGGAGCAGGTGGTGTTCGGCACCGTGTTGATGGGCCGCCTGCAGGGCAGCCATGACACGGACCGGGCGCTGGGGATCTTCATCAACACGCTGCCGTTTCGCGTGGACGTGGGCAGCGAGGGCGTGCGCGCCGGGGTCAAGGCCACCCACGCACGGCTCACCACGTTGCTGCGCCATGAGCATGCGCCGCTGGCCCTGGCCCAGCGCTGCAGTGGCGTGGTGGCGCCGACGCCGTTGTTCAGTGCGTTGCTCAATTACCGCCACAGCGCCCCGGCTGCCAGCGCCGAGGCGGTCTCGGCCTGGCACGGTATCGCTGCGCTGAGTGCCGAGGAACGCACCAACTACCCGCTGACCCTGAGTGTCGATGACCTGGGTGAAGGCTTCGGCCTGAGCCTGCTCGCCAGCACTTTGGTGGACCCGCACCGCGTCTGTGCCTACCTGCAGACCGCGTTGGAAAACCTGCTGGACGCGCTGGAGCAGGCGCCGGACACCGCGCTCAACCGCGTGTCGGTGCTGCCGCTCGCCGAGCAGCAGCGCTTGTTGCAGCAGTTCAACGCCACCCAGGTGGATTTCCCCCAGGGCACCACGCTGCATGCCCGCATCGAAGCCCAGGCCGCGCTGGCGCCTGACGCCATCGCCGCCATGCACCAGGGGCGGCAGATGACCTATGCCGAGCTGAACCAGCAGGCCAACCTGCTGGCGCATCACCTGCTGGCCCTGGGGGTCAAGCCTGATGACCGCGTTGCGGTTGTCGCGCGCCGGGGCCTGGACACCCTGGCCGGGTTGCTGGCGATCCTCAAGGCTGGCGCCTGCTATGTGCCCGTGGACCCGTCCCACCCGGCCGAGCGCCTTGAGTACCTGCTCAGTGACAGCGCGCCGGTCGCGGTATTGGCCCAGCACGCGTTGCTTGCCCGCCTGCCGGCGCTCGACGTGCCGGTGATCAACCTTGACCGCTACACTTGGCAGCATCATTCGGCGAGCAACCCGATGGTCGCGATGACCGCGTCGAACCTCGCCTATGTGATCTACACCTCCGGTTCCACCGGCCAGCCCAAGGGCGTAATGGTGGAACACCACACCGTGGCCAACCTGGTGGACTGGCACTGCCGCACGTTTGACCTGTGCGCCGGGCGCCACACCGCCAGCGTCGCCGGGTTTGGCTTTGATGCGATGGCCTGGGAGGTCTGGCCGGCCCTGTGCGTGGGGGCGACCCTGCACCTGCCGCCGGCTACGGACGGCACCGAGGATATTGACGCGCTGCTGGCCTGGTGGTGCGCGCAGCCGCTGGACGTGTGCTTCCTGCCGACCCCGGTGGCCGAGTACGCGTTCAGCCAGCAGATCGAACACCCGACCTTGCGCACCCTGCTGATCGGCGGCGACCGCCTGCGCCAGTTCGCGCGTGCGCAACGTTTTGAACTGATCAATAACTACGGCCCGACCGAAGCCACGGTGGTCGCCACCTCGGGCAAGGTCGAGGCCGGCCAGCTGCTGCACATCGGCAAGCCCATCGCCAATGCCCGCGTGTACCTGCTGGATGCGCAGCAGCGGCCGGTGCCGCTGTGCGTGGCGGGCGAGCTGTATGTGGGGGGCAAGGGCGTGGCGCGCGGCTACCTGAACCGCCCGCAGCTGACGGCCGAACGTTTCCTGCACGACCCGTTCAACGCGGGGCGCATGTACCGTACCGGCGACATGGCGCGCTGGCTGCCGGACGGCACCCTCGAGTACCTGGGGCGCAACGATGACCAGGTGAAAATCCGTGGCGTGCGGATCGAATTGGGCGAGATCGAAGCCCAGCTCAACCACCTGCCGAGTCTCCTGGAAGCGGTGGTGCTGGTGCGTGACGAGCGCCTGGTCGCCTACTACACGGAAAACCCGCAGCTCGACCCACTGACCGTGGCCGACCTCCGCGCCCACCTGGTGACGCACCTGCCGGACTACATGGTCCCGGTCGCCTACGTGAAGCTGGACGCGCTGCCCCTCACCGCCAACGGCAAGCTCGACCGCAAGGCCTTGCCGGCCCCGGACATGGCCGCGGTGTTTACCCGTGAATACGAAGCCCCCGAGGGCGAGATCGAAAGTGTGCTGGCGCAGATCTGGGCCGAAGTGCTGCAGGTCGAGCGCGTGGGGCGCCGCGATCATTTCTTCGAGCTGGGCGGGCACTCGTTGCTGGCGATGCGCATGGTCTCCCAGGTACGCCAGCGCCTGGGCGTGGAGTTGCTGCTCGGCGACGTGTTCGCCAATGCCGAACTGGCCGCGGTCGCCGAGGGGTTGGCCCAGGCCGGCCGCAGCACCTTGCCGCAGATCCTGCCGGCCGACCGCGATGAGCCGGTGCCGCTGTCTTTTGCCCAGCAGCGCCTGTGGTTCCTGGCGTTGATGGAAGGCGCCAACACCGCCTACAACATTCCCATCGGCCTGCGCCTGCGCGGCCAGCTGCACGTCGAGGCGTTGCAACGCGCGCTGGCGCGGATTGTCGCGCGGCATGCCACCCTGCGCAGCCGTTTTGCCCAGCACGGTGACGTGGCCCAGGTGCTCAGTGTGCCGGCCGAAGACGTGCTGCCCCTGCAAGTGCAGGACCTGCGCCGCCACCCGCAACCCCAGCAGGCGCTGGATGCATTGATCCAGGGCGAGGCTTCCGCCCCCTTTGACCTGGAGCGCGGCCCGCTGCTGCGCGGGCGCCTGGTGGTGATGGCCGACGATCACCACGTGCTGCTGTTGACCCTGCACCATATCGTCTCGGATGGCTGGTCCATGGGCGTGCTGACCCGTGAGCTGACGGCGTTGTACCAGGCGTTCAGCCACGGCCTGCCAGACCCGTTGCCGGCGCTGGCGATCCAGTATGGTGACTTCGCCGTGTGGCAGCGCCTGTGGCTCAGCGGCGAAGTGCTGCAGCGCCAGAGCCGCTATTGGCAGCAGGCGCTGGACAGTGCGCCGGCCTTGCTCACGCTGCCCACCGACCGCCCGCGCCCGGCACTGCAGGACTACGCCGGCAGCAGCGTCGAGGTACGCCTGGATGAACGCCTCACCGCTGGTCTCAAGGCCTTGAGCCAACGCCACGGCACCACGTTGTACATGACCTTGATAAGCGCCTGGGCTGCCTTGCTCTCGCGGCTGTCCGGCCAGCACGACGTGGTGATCGGCTCGCCGGTGGCCAACCGCACGCGCAGTGAGGTGGAAGGCTTGATCGGCCTGTTCGTCAACACCCTGGCGGTGCGTATCGACACCTCCGGCGCGTTGAGCACCGAAGCATTGCTGGCACGGGTCAAGGGCCTGACACTGGCGGCCCAGGACCACCAGGACCTGCCGTTCGAACAAGTGGTGGAAATCACCCGGCCACTACGCAGCCTGGCCCACAGCCCGCTGTTCCAGACCCTGCTGACCTGGCAGGACAGCAGTGCGCCGACCCTGGCCCTCGGCGACCTGGCCCTGGAGCGCATTGTCGAACACAGCCACTTTGCCAAGTTCGACCTGTCGCTGGACCTGGGCGAAGTGCAGGGCACGATTATCGGCGCGCTGGAATACGCCGTGGCGCTGTTCGATGAGTCGACGGTGCGCCGTTATGTCGGCTACTTCACCCGCCTGCTGCGTGCCATGGTCGACAACGACCAGGCGGTCCTGGAGCAGGTACCACTGGTGGACGAGCGCGAGCGCCAGCAGCTGCTCTTCGACTTCAATGCCACGGCGGTCGACTACGACCTCGAACAGACCCTGCACGGGATGTTCGAAGCGCAGGTGGCGCGCACTCCGCACGCGATTGCACTCAAGGCCGGCGAGCTGCAACTGACCTATGCCGAACTGAATGCGCGGGCCAATCAGTTGGCGCACCACTTGCTGGCGCTGGGTGTACAGCCCGGCTCGCGGGTGGCGATCTGCGTGGAGCGCGGCCTGGACATGGTCATCGGCCTGTACGCGATTCTCAAGGCCGGCGCCGCTTATGTGCCGCTGGACCCGGCGTATCCGCTGGAGCGCCTTGCCTACATGCTCGCGGACAGCGCGCCGGTCGCCGTGCTGGCCCAGGCGGCAACGCGCGGGCTGCTGGGGGACGTGGCGGTGGTCGACCTGGACCAGCCGTGCTGGCAGCACCAGACGCTCGACAACCCCACGGTTGCGGCCGTCAGCGCCTACGTGATCTACACCTCCGGCTCCACCGGCCAGCCCAAAGGCGTGATCAATGAGCATGCCGGGGTGGTCAACCGCCTGTTGTGGATGCAGGACGCCTATGCGCTGACGGCCGACGACGCAGTGCTGCAGAAAACCCCGTTCAGCTTCGACGTGTCGGTGTGGGAGTTCTTCTGGCCGCTGTCCACCGGCGCGCGCCTGGTGATGGCGCGACCTGAAGGGCATAAGGATCCGGCCTATTTGTGCGCCGTGATCGCGGCTGAGCTGATCACCACGCTGCATTTCGTGCCGTCGATGCTCGACGTCTTCCTCGCCCATGGCGACGTGAGCCAGGCCGCCGGCGTGGCGCGGGTGATATGCAGCGGCGAAGCGTTGCCCGGCAGCCTGGTGCGGCGCTTCAAGCAGCAGATGCCCGGCAGCGAGTTGCATAACCTGTATGGCCCCACTGAAGCCGCCGTCGACGTGACGGCCTGGAACTGCGCGGGAGCCGTGACGCCGGACAACACGCCGATCGGCAAGCCGATTGCCAACACGCGCCTGTACGTGCTCGACGCGCAGTTGCAACCGGTACCCCTGGGCGTGGTCGGCGAGCTGTTTATTGGCGGCGTGCAAGTGGCGCGTGGCTATTTGAACCGTCCGCAGCTGACCGCCGAGCGCTTCCTGCAAGACCCGTTTACCGAGGGGCGCATGTACCGCACCGGCGACGTCGGCCGTTATTGGCCGGATGGCACTATCGAATACCTGGGGCGCAACGACGACCAGGTGAAGATCCGTGGCCTGCGTATCGAACTGGGGGAAATCCAGGCGCGGCTGACCGAATGTGCTGCGGTCAGCGAGGCTGCCGTGGTCGCCCGCGATGAACGCCTGGTGGCGTACTACACCGGCGTGCGCACGCCGATCGACACACTGCGTGCGCAACTGCTGCGACACCTGCCGGCGTTCATGGTGCCGGCGGTGTTCGTGCATCTGGAGGCGCTGCCGTTGAGCCCCAACGGCAAGCTTGACCGCAAGGCGCTGCCGGCGCCGGGGGCGGATGCGGTGGCGGTGCGCGCGTACGAAGCGCCTCAGGGCGAGCGCGAAATGCTCATCGCCGCGCTGTGGGCCGAGCTGCTCGATGTAGAGCGCGTGGGGCGCCATGATCACTTCTTCGAACTGGGCGGGCACTCGCTGCTGGCGGTCAGCCTGATGGGCCGTTTGCGCCACCTGGGGTTGGCGGCGCCGGTGAAAGTGCTGTTCGGCCAACCCACCTTGTGTGCCTTCGCCGCAGCACTGGGCGGTAGCGCGCAAGCCGCGCAGTTGCCGCCGATCCCGCTGGACTCGCCAGCCATCGCGTGTATTGTCGCCGGCATCCCCGGTGGCTTGGCGAATGTGCAGGACCTCTACCCGCTGGCGCCGTTGCAGGCCGGCATGCTCTATCACCATCGCGCCGAGCAGGCCGCCGATGCCTATCTGCTGCAGGCGCAATTTGCCTTCGACAGTCGCCAGCGCTTCGACGCGTTTGCCCAGGCCTTGCAGGCGGTGATCCAGCGGCACGACATTTTGCGCTCTTCCTTCCATTGGCAAGGCCTGGAGGAACCGTTGCAAGTGGTGTGGCGTGAGGCGAGCCTGCGCGTCGAAACCGGGCCGGTGCCGCCGCGCCTCGACCTCGGGCAGGCGCCGCTGATGCGCCTGGTGTATACCGAGACGCCGCAGCGGCTGGTCGCGACCTTGCTGTTCCACCACCTGGTGATGGACCACCTGGCGCTGGAGATCCTGCAGCATGAACTTCAGGCCTTCCTGTTGGGTGCCCAGGATCAGCTGGGTGCGGCGGTGCCGTATCGCAACTACGTGGCGCAGACCCGCGTGGGCGCCGAGACCCACGAGGATTTTTTCCGCGCGATGCTGGGGGACATCGATGAGCCAACGGTGGTGCAGGACCTGGGCCCCGCTGCACAGGCGCGGATGACGCTTGACGCTGCGTTGGGTCAACGCCTGCGTACCCAGGCGCGCCAGGCAGGGGTCAGCACTGCGAGCCTGATGCACCTGGCGTGGGCCCATGTACTCGGCAAGGTCAGTGGGCGTGAGTCGGTGGTCTTCGGCACCGTGCTGCTGGGCCGCCTGCAAGGCGGCGAGGGTGCCGAGCGCGCCATGGGGGTGTTTATCAACACCTTGCCGCTGCGGGTCGACCTCGGTGAACAGTCGGTACGCACTGCCGTGCAGGCCACGCATGTGCGCCTCACCGAACTGCTCAGCCACGAACATGCGTCGCTGGCACTGGCCCAGCGGTGCAGCGCGGTACCGGTGAGCACGCCCTTGTTCAGCGTGTTGTTCAACTATCGCCATAGCGCGCCGCGCGGCGCGAGTGTGGCCGAGGCGTGGCAGGGCATTCAACTGCTCAAGGCCGAGGAGTCCAGCAACTATGGATTGTCGATGAGTGTGGACGACCTCGGCGACGGCTTCGGTATGAAAGCCGTGGGGCCGGGCGCGGGGCGGTTGTGCGACTACCTGCAGATCGCCGTGGAGCAGGTGGTGCAGGCGCTGGAAGGGGCGGCGGAGATTGCCATCGGCCGCTTGCCGATCCTGCCCGCTGCCGAGCGCCAGCAACTGTTGGCGTTGAATGCCACTGCCCGGGCATTCCCGCGTGAGCACACGGTGCAGCGCTTGTTCGAAGCCCAGGCGCAGGCACGGCCTGGCGCCGTGGCGGCGCTGCAGGGCGAACACAGCCTGAGCTACGGCGAACTGAACAGCCGCGCCAACCGCCTGGCCCATCACCTTATCGAGCTTGGCGTGCGGCCTGGGCACAGCGTGGCGATCCTGCTGCCACGCTGCCTGGATTTACTCGTCAGCCAGCTTGCAGTGCTCAAGTGCGCGGGCGCCTATGTGCCGCTGGATATCCACGCGCCGGCCGAACGCCAGGGCTTCATGGTGCAGGACAGCGGCGCGAGCTGGCTGCTGACCCACAGCGATGCGGTGATCGGGTACCCGGTCCGGCGCCTGGACCTCGACACCCTGGTCCTCGACCCGCAACCGAGCCATAACCCGGACGTGTCGCAATCCTCGGACAGCGTGGCGTACATCATGTACACCTCCGGCTCCACGGGCACGCCCAAGGGCGTATTGGTGCCCCATCGCGGCATCACACGGCTGGTGCTCAACAACGGCTATGCCGATTTCAATGCCGGCGACCGCGTGGCCTTCGCCTCGAACCCGGCGTTCGACGCCAGCACCATGGACGTCTGGGGCGCGTTGCTCAACGGCGGCCAGGTGCAGGTCATCGACCATGCCACCGTGCTCGACCCGAGCGCGTTCGGCGCGGCCTTGCAGGAGGTGACGGTGCTGTTCGTGACCACGGCGCTGTTCAATCAATACGTGCAGATGATTCCCCAGGCGTTGGCGGGCCTGCGCATTCTGTTGTGCGGCGGTGAGCGGGCCGACCCGGCCGCGTTTCGCCGCCTGCTGGCCGCGGCTCCCGCGCTGCGCCTGGTGCACTGTTACGGGCCGACGGAAACCACCACCTATGCCAGCACTTATGAAGTGCGCGCGCTGGCCGATGACGCCGACAGCGTGCCGGTGGGACGGCCGATCTCCAACACCCGGATCCATGTGCTGGATGCGCAATTGCAGCCGGTGCCGCTGGGGATCAGCGGTGAAATCTGCATCGGCGGCGATGGCGTGGCCAAGGGGTACTTGAATCGCCCTGAGCTGAGCGCGGAAAAATTTGTCCAGGACCCCTTTGTCCCAGGCGCCCTGATGTACCGCACCGGCGACCTCGGCCGCTGGACGGCGGACGGGTTGCTGGAGTGCATCGGGCGCAATGACGACCAGGTGAAAATCCGCGGTTTCCGCATCGAGCTGGGCGAGATTGAAGCGCGCCTGGCAACCTTTGCCGATGTCCAGGAGGTGGTGGTGCTGGCGCGCGAAGACGCGCCGGGGGACAAGCGCCTGGTGGCGTACTTTACCGGTGCTGCCGCCATCGACGCCCTGCGTGCACACCTGCAGGCGCAATTGCCGGAATACATGCTGCCTTCGGCCTATGTGGCGCTCGCGCACTTGCCGTTGACTGCCAACGGCAAGGTCGACCGCAAGGCGCTGCCGGTACCTGAGTGGGACGCCTTGAACCGCCGCGACTTCGAAGCCCCCAGCGATGCCCTGGAGCACACCCTGGCGCGGCTGTGGGCCGAGGTGTTGAAACTGGAACAGGTGGGCCGGCATGACAGCTTCTTCGAATTGGGCGGACACTCGCTGCTGGCGATTCGGCTGGTAAACCTGCTGGAGGAAGCGGCTCTGCCGGTGTCACTCGCCGAGCTGTTCCAGCATGCCAGCGTGGCGTGCGTCGCCGCGATGTTGCGCGCACGCACCCAGGCACCGCTGCGCGACACCGGCGTGATCACGGTGCGCAGCAGCGGTACGCAACCGCCGTTGTTCCTGATCCATGAGTTCAGTGGCATGGACGTCTATTTCCCGGCGCTGGGCCAGCACCTGCCCGGTGATTATCCGATTTTCGGCCTGCCCGGCGTGCCCTTCGGTGAAGCGCATCTGCACAGCATGGAAGGCCTGGCGGCGCGCATGGTCGGGCTGATTCGCGAGCGCCAGCCCCACGGGCCGTATCGGCTGGCGGGCTGGTCGTTTGGCGGCGTACTGGCTTATGAGGTCGCCATGCAATTGCTGGGGCTGGATGAGCCCGTGGCGTTTCTCGGCTTGATCGACAGCTATGTGCCGCGCATGACCGACCAGGGCAAGGCGCGCTGGAGCGGGCCGGACGCGCTCAAGCGGCACCTGTTGTTGCAGTGCACGGCCTATTGGAACGCACAGGGAGGTGCACATGAGTTGGCGAGTCTTGAACAGTTGGCGGCGGGCATTGGACAGCTGGACTTTGCAGGCCTGCTGCAACGCTGTCGCGATCAAGGTCTGCTGTACGCGCAAATGGCGGCGGCGACGGACGCGGACCTCTTGAGCTTCATCGAGCGCGAAGTCGGGCATGGGCATGCGCTGGCGCATTACAGCCTGTTCCCGCTGCCGATTCCGGTGCATCTGTTCAGCGCGCTGGAGCGCCCGACCGAGTTGTCGCGGCGCAGTGAATCGCTGGGTTGGGAGGACGCGCTGGCGCCGGGCCAACTGCGCCGCATCGAGGTGCCTGGCGATCACCAGAGCATGATGCAGGCCCCGCATATCCGCACGTTGGGCGCGGCGATCAGCGCCGCCCTGGCGATCTGTTCGCCACAGAAGCAGGCGCCGCACCAGCCGCTGCTGCGCATCCAGAGCGGCCGGGAAGGGCATGCGCCGCTGTTCTGTGTGCCGGGGGCGGGGGACAGCGTCACCGGCTTCGTGGGGTTGAGCGATGCGCTCGGGCGCGATTGGCCGCTGTTCGGCCTGCAACCACGCGGCCTCGACGGTGAGGCAGTGCCGCACAGCCAGGTCGAAGCGGCAGCGGCCTGTTACCTGGCGGCGCTGGAGCAGGAGTACCCGCACGGGCCGGTGCACCTGGCCGGGCATTCCTTCGGTGGCTGGGTGGCGCTGGAGATGGCCCTGCAGTTACAGGCGGCCGGACGTGAAGTGGCGTCGTTGACGGTGATCGACAGCGAGGCGCCAGGCGGCGCGGGCAAGCCGTATACCACCACGGCGGCACTGCTGCGCCTGATCGAAGCGATGCAGTTGTCGGCCGGCAAGTCGTTGGGCATTGACCCTCTGGACTTCGCCGCGCGCGATGACATCGCGCAACGGCAATGGCTGCACGCGGGCATGGTCGGCGTCGGCTTGCTGCCGGCGCGGGCCAGTGTGGACGCGATGGACGGCCCGGCGCGTACCTATGCGGCGGCGTTGCGCACGGTGTATCGGCCGGCGCGGCGGTTCGAGGGGGTGGTGCGGTTGGTGTTGGCCCAGGACCCGGCGCTGGATGCAGCGGGCAATCAGCGTGAGCAGGGCCTGATGATTGAAGGGTGGCGACGCCAGGGCAATGGGTTGCAGGTGTGGTACGGCGGCGGCAATCACTTCACGTTGCTCAAGGCCCCGAATGTTCACGGGCTGGCACGTTGGTGGCTGGACGGTGTGGTGGTTGCGGAGGTGGTGTCGTGAAGTGGCGCAAAACCGGTATGTGCCTGGCGTTGGCGGCCGCTATTGGCCTGGTGGTGTATGCCGTCCAGGCTCCCGCCGACGCCCCCCAATACCTCACGGCTAGCGTCGAACGCGGCGATATCGAGAATGCCGTGTTGGCCACCGGCGTGCTTGAAGGCATCAAGCAGGTCGACGTCGGCGCCCAGGTTTCGGGCCAGTTGAAGTCGCTCAAGGTCAAGGTCGGCGAAAAGGTGAAAAAGGGCCAGTGGCTGGCCGAGATCGACCCGCTGATCCTGCAGAACACCCTGCGCAAGGCCCAGGTCGACGAAGAAAACCTGCAGGCCCAGCGCCGTGCCACGGCGGCCCAGCTCAAGCAGGCCAAGTCGGTGTATGAACGCTACAAGGGCCTGCAGGATGATGAGTCGGTGTCGCGACAGGATTTCGAAGACGCCGAGTCCACGTTCCAGGTGCAGCAGGCCAACCTGCTGTCCCTGGATGCGCAGATCAAGAGTGCGCATATCCAGATCGACACGGCCAAGGTCAACCTGGCCTACACGCGCATCGTCGCGCCCATCGACGGCGACGTGGTCGGCATCGTCACCCAGGAAGGCCAGACGGTCATTGCCAACCAGCTGGCGCCGGTGCTGCTCAAGCTGGCGGACCTGGACACCATGACCGTCAAGGCCCAGGTCTCGGAGGCCGATGTGATTCATATCAGCCCCGGCCAGCAGGTGTACTTCACCATCCTCGGCGAGGCCGACAAGCGCTACTACGCCAAGCTGCGCGGCACCGAGCCGGCGCCGCAGAACTTCCTCGAGACCCAGACCGCCGGCACCCCCAAGCAGAACACGGCGGTGTTCTATAACGCGCTGTTCGACGTGCCCAACCCTGACCATCGCCTGCGCATCGCCATGACCGCCCAGGTGCGCATCGTGCTCGACACCGCCAAGGCCGCGCTGATGGTGCCGGTGGCCGCGCTGGGCCCGCGCAACCCCGATGGCAGCTACCCGCTGCGGGTGCTCGACGCCAAGGGCAAGGCGCTGTCGCGGCAGGTGAAGACCGGTATCAACAACAACGTCAAGGTGCAGATCCTGGATGGCCTGGCCGAGGGCGATAAAGTCGTGATCGGCGATGCCTCGCCGGCCGTGGCGGGGAACTGAGCCATGACCCAGCCACTGTTGGAACTCAAGGGCATTACCCGCAGTTTTATCGCCGGCGAGCGTGAATTCATTGCGCTCAAGGGCATCGACCTGACCATCGAAGCCGGCGAGATGGTGGCGATCATCGGGGCCTCGGGCTCGGGCAAATCGACCCTGATGAACATCCTCGGCGGCCTCGATTACGCGACCGCCGGCAGTTACAGGATCAACGGCATCGAGACCCGCTCACTCGGCGATGAGCAACTGGCGGAACTGCGCCGCGACTACTTCGGCTTTATCTTCCAGCGCTACCATTTGCTTGCGCACCTGAGTGCCTTGCACAACGTGGAAATGCCGGCGATTTATGCCGGTACCGCGCAAACCCAGCGGCATACCCGCGCGGGGGAGTTGCTCGCACGGCTGGGCCTGGCCGGCCACACCAGCCACCGGCCCAGCCAGCTCTCCGGCGGGCAGCAGCAACGGGTGAGCATTGCCCGCGCCTTGATGAACGGCGGCGAAGTGATCCTCGCCGACGAGCCCACCGGGGCCCTCGACACCCACAGCGGCAAGGAGGTGATGCGTATCCTCGCCGAGCTGCACGCCGCCGGGCACACGGTGATTATCGTCACCCACGACCCCAAGGTGGCGGCGAATGCCCAGCGCATCGTCGAGGTCTGCGATGGCGAGATTGTCAGCGACAAGGCCAACCAGAGCAGCGGCCTGGAGCAGCCCGCGGAAGCGCCCATCGAGCCACGGCGCAGCGGTGCGCGGCGCCTGGTGGCGAGCCTGGGGTTGTTCAAGGAAGCTTTCAACATGGCGTGGGTCGCGCTGGTGTCCCATCGCATGCGCACGTTGCTGACCATGCTCGGCATTGTCATCGGCATCACCTCGGTGGTGTCGATCTCGGCCATCGGCGAAGGCGCCAAGCGCTATGTGCTCAAGGACATCCAGGCGATCGGCAGCAACACCATCGATATCTTTTCCGGCACCAGTTTTGGCGACAGTCGCGCGTCGGCCATCGAGACGCTGATGCCGTCGGATGTGGACGCGTTGAACCAGCTGTATTACGTCGACAGCGCGACCCCGGTGGTGGGCCGCAACCTGTTGCTGCGCTTTGGCAACATCGACCTGGATGCGCAGGTCAATGGCGTCAGTGATCGCTACTTCAAGGTCAAGGGCTTGAAGCTCGAGGCCGGGATCGCCTTCAGTGAAAGCGATGCACGGCGCCAGGCCCAGGTGGTGGTCATCGACCACAACACCCGCCAGCGCCTGTTCGGGCCAACTGTCGACCCGTTGGGCCAGGTGATCCTGGTGGGCAACCTGCCGTGCACGGTGATCGGTGTCACGGCCGAGAATAAAAACATGTTCGCCGCCAGCAAGGCGCTGAACGTCTGGGTGCCGTATGAAACCGCCGCGGGGCGGCTGCTGGGCCAGCGCCATCTGGACAGCATCACGGTGCGCATCAAGGACGGCCAGCCGAGCAAGGTGGTGGAGGAGAACGTCAACAAGCTCATGCTGCAACGCCACGGCACCAAGGATTTTTTCACCAACAACCTCGACAGCATCATGCAGACCGTGCAGAAAACCAGCCGCTCGCTGGCGTTGCTGCTGTCGTTGATTGCGGTGATTTCCCTGCTGGTAGGCGGAATCGGCGTGATGAATATCATGCTGGTGTCGGTCACCGAGCGCACTCGCGAAATCGGTATTCGCATGGCAGTGGGCGCGCGACAGTCGGACATTCGCCAGCAGTTCCTGGTGGAGGCGGTGATGGTGTGCCTGATCGGCGGGGTGATCGGGATCTCGCTGTCCTACGGGCTGGGCTTGCTGTTTTCGCTGTTTGTGAAGGAGTGGGAGATGGTGTTTTCGGTGGGCTCGATCGTCACCGCGTTTGCCTGTTCGACGCTGATTGGCATTGTGTTTGGCTTCGTGCCAGCAAGGAATGCGGCGCGGCTGGATCCGATCGAGGCGTTGGCGCGCGATTGAGTGCCCGAGGTCGAGGTGGACCTGTGGCGGGCAGGGCAAGCCTGCTCGCCACAGCGGGGGCTAAGGGGCTGTTTCATCCTTGGTGGCATACATCCACCGCAACAACGAGTGCCGCCCGCTGATCCCCAGCTTGATCGCCGCGCGTTTGAGGTAGCTTTCGATGGTGTTGACCTTCAACGCCAACTGCTCCGCCAGTTCCGGTGCCGTGCGCCCGGCCAGCAGGCCCACGCACACTTCCAGTTCACGGTTGGACAAGGTCAGCCCCGACTGCACCAGCCGTTCTTCGATGCGCCGGCGCAGGGTGTCGATGCCCTGGTTCTGCGCGGGCACCGGGTCGCTGTCCTGGCGGCACGGGTGGAGCGCGGTGATGTGTTTTTCGACCATGGGCAGCAGCAGCGTGGAGAAGTCCTGCAGCATGCTGCGTTCCTGCGGCGAAAAGCTTTCGGATTGGTGCGAGCGGTACACCGAGAGCACGTAGCGCACGTCGTTCTTGTGGCGGGTGAGGTGCAATTGTGCGGCCGGTTGTTCCACGCCCAGGGTCGCCACGGAGTCGGTATAGACCGGGCTGATCTGGCGACGGGTGTGGCCTTCGTGACTGACGCGCAGTTGGGTGATATGGGTGGCGTCCACTGCCAGTTGGGTGAGGATCAGGTCATGCAGCATGCGTGGGAAATGGCGACTGCCGGTGCTTGCGATGACCTTGCCTATATGTGGGAACAGGTGTGAGTTCATCAGTTCGTCCATGAGTTTCGGGTGCAGGACGTATGCTAGTACAGCCTGGCGGGGTGATGGGGATCCAATCCGCAAAAAGCCGCATTAAAACCCCTACAGCCCGCGTAAGCCCTATCTCACAGACTGCGACGCCAACACCGGCGGCCGGGGCAGGGCGCGGGTGCATTTGGCCAGGGCCTGCTGCACGTCCGCCAGCAGGTCGGCGACATCCTCCAGGCCGACCGACAGGCGCACCAGCCCTTCGCTGATGCCATGGTGCGCGCGCTGCTCGGGGGTGTAGGTGGAATGGGTCATGCTCGCCGGGTGCTGGGCCAGTGACTCGGCGTCGCCGAGGCTGACCGCGCGGGTGAACACCTTGAGCGCATTCATGAAACGCCGGCCGGTGTCGATCCCGCCCTTGAGCTCGAAGGCGATCATGCCGCCGGACATTTTCATTTGCTGCTGCGCCAGTGCGTATTGTGGGAAACAGCGCAGGCCCGGGTAGGTCACCGACTCCACGGCCGGGTGTGCCTGCAGGGCTTCGGCCAGCGCCTGGGCGTTACTGCAATGACGGTCCATGCGCAGGGCCAGGGTCTTGAGGCCGCGCATCAGCAGGGCCGCGTCCTGCGGCGACATCACCGCGCCGGTCAGGTCCTTGAGGCCTTGCAGGCGGATGCGCTGGGCCAGGGCCTGGCTGCTCACGGCGATACCGGCGGTGATATCGCCGTGGCCGCTGAGGTATTTGGTGGCCGAGTGCACGACCACGTCGGCGCCGAGGTCGAGCGGACGTTGCAGGTAGGGCGTGCAGTAGGTGTTGTCGACCACCACGGTGATATCACCATGTTGATGGGCGAGGGCGGCCACGGCGATGATATCCACCAGTTGCAGGTTGGGGTTGGCCGGGGTCTCGCAGTAGATCATGCGCGTGGCCGGGCTGATTGCCGCTTGCAGGGCGGCCAGGTCAGTCAGGTCGACGTGCCGCACCTTGATGCCGAACTCGCCGATGCCGTGGTGCAGCAGGGCGAAGGTGCAGCCGTAGACGGTCTGGCCGACGATCACCTCGTCACCGGGGCGCAGCAGGGTCCAGAACGTCGCGGCAATCGCGCCCATGCCCGAGCTGAAGGCCACTGCCGCCTCGCCGTTTTCCAGGCTGGCCATGCGCGCTTCCAGGAGTGCCAGGGTCGGGTTGGAAATACGCGTATAAAAGTGCCCGTTAGCTTCGCCGGCAAAACACGCGGCGCCGTATTCGACGGTGGGAAAGGCAAACGTCGCCGACAGATAAATGGGCGGGACAAGCGCGCCGTGGTGGTCCTTGGGGTCGTAGCCGTGGTGGATGGCGCGGGTAGAAAAGCCGAATGCATTGTGTTTATTGTTCATGTCGGACGCTCCTTATTTCCTACAATGCTATGCTCATAACCAAAGATGAACGTTGCAAAGTTTGCTGCCAAATCCTGTGTACCGGGATGAAAATCCGATAAAAACAACAATCAGAGGCAAGATATGCCCGTGAGTCTCGATCGTACCGACAAGGCCCTTTTAAACGCGCTGCAAGGCAATGCGCGCCTCACCGTAGCCGAACTGGCCGAGCGGGTGTCCCTCACCACCTCGCCCTGCTGGCGCCGCGTGCGCAACCTCGAAGAGAGCGGCGTGATCAGTGGTTACCAGGCGATCCTGTCACCCAAGGCACTGGGGTATGGCGTGACGGCGTTTGTCAGCATCATGATGGACAGCCACACCCAGGAAATTGCCCGCGCGTTTGAGCAGCGGCTGCTTGAAATCCCGGAAATCGTGGCGTGTCATAACGTGTCGGGGCGGTATGACTTTTTGCTTGAAGTGGTGGCCAGGGACCTTGAATCGTTCGGAGAGTTTGCGCGGGAGGTGTTGCAGACGCTGCCTTGTGTGAAGGAGATTTATTCGAGTTTTTCCTACAAGTCGGTGCGGGCGTTGCGGGTTATTCCGTTGCCGGGGTGACGGTCGGGTTTGCATTCTTTTATTTGGGTAACGGCTGCTATTGGTTCCGCCCTTACGGCGGGTCACTTTTGAACAGCGCAAAAGTAACCAAAACGCTCTTGCCCCAACACTCGGCACCTCGCCTAGGCTCGGTGTGCCCGTAATCCGACATTGATTTGGGGGGCCG
>NZ_JASCPP010000074.1:0-35507 GCF_029959745.1 Pseudomonas sp. PS01298
GGGCTTGCTCGCGAAGGCGTTGGTTCAGCCACAGCTACGTTGACTGACACACCCCTTCGCGAGCAAGCCCGCTCCCACATTTGCAGGGCGGCGCTAGCGGTAGAACAACCGATAACCCACCTGCCCTACCGCCTCGTTGATCAACTGTCCGCTCTGCCACACCGACTTGAATTCCGGCATCCAACCGCCCAGTGGCCGGGCATTGTCCACGCCCAGGAAGCCTACCGGCGCCGGGACCACGGTAAAGCCAGCCTTTTCAAAGCTCCACACCGAGCGCGGCATGTGCCAGGCCTGGGTCACCACCACCACGCGCTTGATGCCTTCGGGCAGCAATATTTCGGCACTCATTTGCGCATTTTCCCAGGTAGTACGGCTGCGCTCTTCCTTCCAGCGCACCGACACGCCGAAGTCGTCGTGCATCGACACCGCCATCAACTCGGCCTCGCTGGGCGGCGTGCCGTAATGCAGGCCGCCGGTGGTCAGCACCGGCAACCCGGATGCCTTGGCCAGGCGCGCGGCATAGCGCTGGCGCTCCAGGCCGATACCAGTCGGCTGATCTGCGCCCCATGCCGGGTCACCGCGTTCGCGGCCGGAGCCGAGCACCACAATGGCATCGGCACGCTGGGCCAGGGTCGACCAGTCTTCCCGCGCCAGCGGCGGTTCGGTCTCCAGCGCACGGGCGCCCCACTCCACCATCACCGGCAGGCTGATCAACCACATGCCGCCCAACCCGAGGGCAAAACAGACACCGGCCAAGCGTGGGCGGCTGCGACGAAACCACCAGGCAAGCGCCAGCAACAGCAAGAGGATGCCGGGCGGCAAGAGCAGTTGTTTAATGAAATAGCGAATAGGCATCGGGCATCTCCATAGATGCCCGAAGCCTAAGGTGTAACGGGGTTTAGCGACAATCTTTACGCTGACATGACGCGATAACGCAGCTCAGGGGGGAATGAACTACTTGTAGCGGACGGACCGGAGCTTTTCCGGGCCGCGACCGGCCGACAAGTCCTTGAGCCACACCACCTTGGCTGAGTGCGTGGGTTCCTTGGCTGGCGGGGGTGCTACCCAAGGAGGCGCACTGCGCCCGTTTCGTTCCAGATAAGCCTTGATCAGTTCCAGCTCCGCGCGGCTCAGACCGCGCAGTTCCAACTCGACAGGCCGTTCATCACGCAATCGGCCCGCTGTTCTCGCTGCATCCAATGCACGACCCAATCGGTCGATCAGTCCTTCGTAGATTTCCGGTTTCGTTGCGATTCGCTGCGATTCAACCATCCCCTCACCTCATTGAAGATATGACTCATTCCCCAATAAACAGCGTAGTCCTAGTGGCTGCACCTGCCTGGCGCCGCGACAGACGGCCCTGCCTGCGCAATCAGGGTTTCCCTCGATAGAGTGGGGTCATGTATGCTACGGCGCTTCCTGTAACTCCACTTCCCGCAGGGTTTGGGCACGGACGCGCCGCTTTTTGGTGTCGAACAACCCGGACAGTGCACCGAAGAGGATTAGGCCACCCCTATTCAGTTCAAAAGTAGCCATGCACGAACAATATCAGCCCCGTGAAATAGAAAATGCCGCCCAAACCTTCTGGGACGAGCAAAAGTCCTTTGAAGTCAGTGAACAGCCAGGCAAGGAGACTTACTACTGCCTATCGATGTTCCCTTACCCCAGCGGCAAGCTACACATGGGGCACGTGCGTAACTACACCATCGGCGACGTCATCTCGCGCTACCAGCGCATGCAAGGCAAGAACGTCCTGCAACCCATGGGTTGGGACGCCTTCGGCATGCCGGCAGAAAACGCCGCGATGAAAAACAACGTGGCGCCCGCCAAGTGGACCTACGAAAACATCGCCTACATGAAGACCCAGCTGCGCAGCCTGGGCCTGGCGGTAGACTGGTCTCGCGAAGTGACCACCTGCAAGCCGGATTACTACCGCTGGGAACAATGGCTGTTCACGCGCCTGTTCGAAAAAGGTGTGATCTACAAGAAGAGCGGCACCGTGAACTGGGACCCGCTCGACCAGACCGTACTGGCCAACGAGCAGGTGATCGACGGTCGCGGCTGGCGCTCCGGCGCGCTGATCGAAAAGCGCGAAATCCCGATGTACTACTTCAAGATCACCGCCTACGCGGATGAACTGCTGTCGAGCCTCGATGACTTGCCGGGCTGGCCTGAACAGGTCAAGACCATGCAGCGCAACTGGATCGGCAAGTCCAAGGGCATGGAAGTGCAGTTCCCGTACAACGTCGACTCGATCGGCGAAGCGGGCGCACTCAAAGTCTTCACCACCCGTCCGGACACCCTGATGGGCGCGACCTACGTCGCCGTGGCCGCTGAGCACCCGCTGGCCACCCAGGCCGCACAGAACAACCCTGAGCTGCAGGCGTTCATCGCCGAATGCAAAGGCGGCAGCGTGGCCGAAGCCGACGTCGCCACCCAGGAGAAAAAAGGCCTGCCGACCGGGCTGTTCGTCGAGCACCCGCTGACCGGCGAAAAACTGCCGGTGTGGGTCGCCAACTACGTGCTGATGCATTACGGCGATGGCGCAGTAATGGCAGTACCGGCCCACGACGAACGCGATTTCGAGTTCGCCACCAAATACAGCCTGCCGATCAAGTCCGTGGTGCGCACCAGCTCGGGCGACACCAACCCGGCCCCGTGGCAGGACGCCTACGGCGAGCACGGCACACTGATCAACTCCGGTGAATTTGACGGCCTGGACTTCCAGGGCGCTTTCGACGCGATCGAAGTTGCACTGGTGAAGAAAAACCTCGGTGCCTCGCGCACCCAGTTCCGCCTGCGCGACTGGGGCATCAGCCGCCAGCGCTACTGGGGCTGCCCGATCCCGATCATCCACTGCGACAGCTGCGGTGACGTCCCCGTGCCGGAAGACCAACTGCCGGTCGTCCTGCCGGAAGACGTGGTGCCGGACGGCGCTGGCTCGCCCCTGGCGCGCATGCCCGAGTTCTACGAGTGCAGCTGCCCGAAATGCGGCCAGCCTGCCAAGCGTGAAACCGACACCATGGACACCTTCGTCGAGTCCTCGTGGTACTACGCACGCTACGCTTCGCCGCACTATGAAGGCGGCCTGGTGGAAAAATCCGCGGCCGACCACTGGCTGCCGGTAGACCAGTACATCGGCGGTATCGAACACGCCATTCTTCACCTGCTGTACGCGCGCTTCTTCCACAAGCTGATGCGCGACGAAGGCCTGGTGAGCTCCGATGAGCCGTTCAAGAACCTGCTGACCCAGGGCATGGTGGTCGCCGAGACCTACTATCGCCGCGAAGCCAACGGCGCCTACACCTGGTTCAATCCGGCCGACGTCGAGCTCGAGCGCGACAGCAAAGCCAAGGTCATCAGCGCCAAGCTGATCGCCGACGGCCTGCCGGTGGAAATCGGTGGCACCGAGAAGATGGCCAAGTCGAAGAACAACGGCGTCGACCCCCAGTCGATGATCGACCAGTTCGGCGCCGACACCTGCCGCCTGTTCATGATGTTCGCCTCGCCGCCCGACATGAGCGCCGAATGGTCCGACTCCGGCGTCGAAGGTTCGCACCGTTTCCTCAAGCGCGTCTGGCGCCTGGCGCATGCCCACATCAGCCAGGGCCTGCCGGGCAAGCTGGATATCGCCGCACTGAGCGACGAGCAGAAAGCCATTCGCCGCAGCACCCACCTGGCAATCAAGCAAGCCAGCCAGGACGTGGGCCAGAACCACAAGTTCAACACCGCCATCGCCCAGGTGATGACGCTGATGAACGTGCTGGAAAAAGCCCCACAGGCCACCGAACAGGACCGCGCGCTGGTACAGGAAGGCCTGGAAACAGTCACCCTGCTGCTCGCGCCGATCACCCCGCACATCAGCCACGACCTGTGGAGCCGCCTGGGCCACAGCGACGCGGTGATCGATGCGCGCTGGCCGGTGCAGGACGACAGCGCCCTGGTACAGGACACGCTGCAGCTGGTAATCCAGGTCAACGGCAAGCTGCGTGGCCAGATCGACATGCCGGCCACCGCTACTCGCGAGGAAGTCGAAGCAGTCGCACGCGTCAACGAGAACGTGCTGCGCTTTACCGAAGGCCTGACGATCCGCAAAGTGATCGTGGTGCCTGGCAAACTGGTCAACATCGTCGCTAGCTAATCGGATCGGGCGCAGGGCTTGAGCCCTGCGCCGAACAAAGCCTTCAGGGCCTCGATAAGGCCCACATGGTTTCAAGGGGAGCAACAAAATGATCAAACGCAACCTGCTGGTTATGGGCCTCGCCGTGCTGCTGAGCGCTTGCGGCTTCCAGCTGCGCGGTACCGGCACCAACGAACTGGCGATCAAGGAACTGGACGTCAGCGCCCGCGACGCCTACAGCGAAACCGTCACCCAGCTGCGTCAGGTCCTGGAAAACAGCGGCGTTCACGTCTACACCGGCGCGACCTACAAGCTGTTCCTGGCCAATGAAAAAGAGACCCAGCGCAACCTGAGCTACGCCAGTGCCGGCCGTGCCTCTGACATCGAACTAAGCACCGTGCTCAGCTTTGAAGTCCAGGGTCGCGATCACCTGCCCTTGATGAATGACGACATCCAGGTGCAGAAAATCGTCAGCCACGACGGCAACAACCTCGTGGGCTCGGACTCCGAAATCATCCAGGTGCGCAAGGAAATGCGTCGTGAGCTGGTACAGCGCATGGTCCTGCGCCTGTCGATGATCACCCCGGAACAACTCGCGACCTTGCAACAACGCGCTGACGACAAGGCCAAGGCCGATGCCGACGCGCTGAAAGCGGCGCAAGAGTACGAAGACAACACGCCGAAACAGTCGCCTGTTGAAGTCCCAGTCGAGTAAGCCCGACGGGGCGCCCCAGGCGCCCCGTTCGCCCTGCCTATGAAACTCGCCCCCGCCCAACTCGCCAAACACCTGCAAGGTGGCCTCGCGCCTGTCTACATTGTCAGCGGGGATGACCCGCTGCTGTGCCAGGAAGCCGCCGACGCCATTCGCACCGCCGCACGCCAGCAAGGCTTCGATGAACGCCAGGTCTTCAGCGCCGACGCCAGTTTCGACTGGGGCACGTTGCTGCAAGCCGGCGCGAGCATGTCGCTGTTTGCCGAAAAGCGCCTGCTGGAACTGCGCCTGCCTTCGGGCAAGCCCGGCGACAAAGGCGCGGCCGCCCTGATGGAATACTGCTCGCGCCCCGCCGAGGACACGGTGCTGTTGATCAGCCTGCCCAAGCTTGACGGCAGCGCACAGAAAACCAAGTGGGGCAAGGCCCTGGTGGAAGGGGCGCAAACCCAGTTCATCCAGATCTGGCCGGTGGACAGCAACCAGTTGCCGCAATGGATTCGCCAGCGCCTGTCCCAATCCGGCCTGTCGGCGACCCAGGACGCCGTGGAGCTGATCGCCGCCCGCGTGGAAGGCAACCTGCTTGCCGCCGCCCAGGAGATCGAGAAGCTCAAGCTGATGGCCGAAGACGGGCAGATTACCGTCGAGACCGTCCAGGGCGCCGTGGCCGACAGTGCGCGTTTTGACGTGTTCGGGCTGGTGGACGCGATCCTCAACGGTGAACCCGCCCACGCCCTGCGCATGCTCGAAGGCCTGCGCGGCGAAGGCGTCGAGCCACCGGTGATTCTCTGGGCGCTGGCCCGCGAACTGCGGGTACTGGCCAATATCTCCCTGCAATACAGCCAGGGCACGCCGCTGGACAAATGCTTCAGCCAGGCCCGGCCGCCGGTATGGGACAAGCGCAAACCCCTGATGAGCAAAGCCCTGCAACGGCACTCGGCGCAACGCTGGGCGCAACTGCTGCTGGAAGCGCAGCGCATCGATGCGCAGATCAAGGGCCAAGCGGCCGGTTCGCCATGGATGAGCCTGAGTCGCCTGTCGCTGTTGATGGCCGGCCAGCGCCTGACATTGCCCGCCGAATAGCCCAGCGCCCTGTAGGCGCCGGCCGGCCGGCGATGAGCCCCTCGGGGGCAGCCGTGATCCCAGGAACGCCATCGCCCGCCAATCGGTGCCTACAAGTTATGGCGCACGGTCTGACATATCAGCGGGCTTTACAGCGGCGCAACTTCGGCAGATTATTTGCGCCGTTGCCCCACCCCACGAGAGTACCGACCATGAGCAAAAAGCCATCCAAGCATGGCCCCAACAAGGCCAAATCCATCATCGCCCAGCCACTGTTCCGCAGCCGTCAGGAACGCGCCGGCAAGGGCAAAGGCAGCTACCGCCGCGAAGCCTTCCAGTCTAATAGCTGGGAGGCTTCTTACTTTCTGGCTGCCTGAAGGCAAGCGCCCCTCTGGCATGATAAGGTCTGCACCTGATTTGTAATCCCTGGACCTGTGCATGCCCTCTAGTCTTTCCCGTCGTTGGCACCTTCGCCAATTGATCGCTGCCTCCAGCCTCATTCTGCTTGTCGCCTGCGCGGAAAAACCCACCGCTGCTGACGCCCAGCCCCTGCCGACGCTCCAGACCGCCCCTGTCGCAGCGCCCGCCGTCGTCGCCCCGCTGGCCGTGGACAACCTCGATATCCAACCGACCCAGACCTTTGCCGAATGGCAGGCTGGCTTTCGTGTGCAAGCCCTGCAGGCCGGCATCACTGCCGCCGTGTTCGACAATGCCTTCGCCAATGTCACCCCCGACATGGCCGTGATTCGTGCCGACCGCAGCCAGCCGGAATTTTCCCGTCCGGTGTGGGAATACCTCGACGGCGCGCTGTCGCCGGTGCGGGTGCGCAATGGCCAGGCGCTGCTGATCAAGTACACTGACATCCTGCAAAGCATCGAACAACGCTACGGCGTCGACCGTCAGGCACTGGTATCGGTGTGGGGCATGGAGAGTAACTTCGGCCAGTTCCAGGGCAACAACTCCGTGATCCGCTCCCTGGCGACCCTCGCCTATGAAGGCCGTCGCCCGGCCTTTGCCCAGGCGCAATTGCTCGCGGCGCTGCAGATCATCCAGCACGGCGATATCCAGGCCGACCAGATGAAAGGCTCCTGGGCTGGCGCCATGGGCCAGACCCAGTTCATCCCGACGACCTACAACACCCACGCCGTGGACTTCGACGGCGACGGTCGCCGCGACATCTGGAACAGCCCTGCCGATGCCCTCGCCTCCACCGCGCATTACCTGCAAAGCTCCGGCTGGCAGAAAGGCCAGCCGTGGGGCTTTGAAGTCAAGCAATTGCCGGCGAACTTCGACTATGCACTGGCCGATGGCGGCATCCGCAAAAGCGTGGCCGAATGGCTGAAGTTGGGGATTCAGTTGCCACCTGGCGCGAGCCTGCCACCGAATGTCGATTCGTTATCCGCCGCCCTGCTGCTGCCGGCCGGCTACCGTGGGCCGGCGTTCCTGGTGCTGGATAACTTCCGCGCGATCCTCAAGTACAACAACTCGTCGTCCTATGCATTGGCGGTGGGGCTGCTGTCGGAGCGCTTCGCCGGCGGCGGCGTGATTCGTGGCGATTGGCCCAAGGATGAGCTGCCGCTGAGTCGCTCCCAGCGCATAGACCTGCAGACGGCGCTGAGCGCCAAAGGCTATGACGCCGGCAACCCGGACGGCATCATCGGCGCCAACACGCGCAAGGCGATTCGTGCAGCCCAGCAGGCGCTGGGCTGGCCGGCGGATGGCTATCCGACAGTGAAACTGCTGGAGTCACTGCAGAACCGGTAGGGCGTCGTAAAGCAATTACCGCTATTGCAGGCAAGCCAGCTCCCACAGGGGAATGCATTCCAAATGTGGGAGCTGGCTGGCCGGCAGATGGCTATCCGACAGTGAAACTGCTGGAGTCACTGCAGACCCGGTAAGGCGTCGTAAGGCAACTACCGCTATCGCAGGCAAGCCAGCTCCCACAGGGGAATACATTCCAAATGTGGGAGCTGGCTGGCCGACGGTTAAACTGCTGGAGTCGCTGCAAACCCGGTAGAGCGTCGTAAGGCAACTACCGCCATCGCAGGCAAGCCAGCTCCCACAGGGGAATGCATTCCAAATGTGGGAGCTGGCTTGCCTGCGAAGACGGCCTGACGGGCAACATCAAACTCAGCCTTTGAGCACGACATCCTGCTCCAGCACCAACCGCTTCTCCCCCGCATCCAACCGCACCAGCGCGCCCATCGGCAGCGTCAGGTTCGGGTCGCAATGCCCGCTGCGCCAGCCAGACAACACCGGAATGCCCAATGGGGCGAAGGTCTGTTTAAGCAGGCGCTCCAGCGCCACAGCGTCCACACCCGCCACATCCCCCACCAGCACACCGGCCACTTGTGCAAGCTTGCCCGCCAGGCGCAGGTGCGTCAGCAGGCGGTCGATGCGGTAGATCGGCTCGTTGACGTCCTCGATCAACAGGATGATGCCCTGCGCGTCGATTTCAAACGGGGTGCCCATGACCGCGGCGATCATCGACAGGTTGCCACCCAGCAAGCGCCCACAGGCAATGCCAGGCTCAATCGTGGTCAACGGGTACGCCACCGGGTGTGCCAACAGGCTGCCGCTGCCCAACTGCCCCCGCAGCAGGCTGAACAAGGAAGACTCGGTGGGTTGTTGCTTGTCGCCGAGCAGGTCGGCATTGAGCATCGGGCCGTGGAAGGTCACGAAACCGGCGTAGCGGCTGATCGCCAGGTGCACCGCGGTGATGTCGCTGTAACCCACGAACGGCTTGGGATTGGCGCGCAGCAGGTCGAAATCCAGGCGATCGAGCAAGCGCGGCGTGCCATAGCCTCCGCGCAGGCAGAAGATCGCATCGATTTCAGGGTCGGCGAAGGCGGTATGGAGGTCATGCAAGCGCACGTCATCGCTGCCGGCCAGGTAGCCGTCGCGCTCATACACACCGGGAAAGATTCGCAGGTCGTAGCCACGGGCACGCATCCATTGCCCGGCTTTTTCAACGTCCAGCGCGGCAGGGCCGGCGGGGGCGATCAGGGCGATGGTGCCTTCACTGCGTAAAGCAGGTACGGCGGCCGCGAGTTGAGTGGTCATCCATGCTCTCCATATCGGTGACGCAGAAACAACTGTAGGAGCTGGCTTGCCGGCGATGCGGACACTTCGATGCAACAGATGCACCGAGGTGAGGCTATCGCAGGCAAGCCAGCTCCCACACAAACCGGCTTCTACAATTGGATCGGGGCCGGCTTACGAAACCAGGCTGGCCTTGACCAGCTTGGCCTGTTCGTCAGCGTGGTACGAGGAACGTACCAGCGGGCCCGAGGCGACGTTCTTGAAGCCCATCTTGTAGCCTTCCTCGGCGAACCAGGCGAAGGTGTCCGGGTGCACGAAGCGCTGGACCGGCAAGTGGCTGCGGGACGGCTGCAGGTACTGGCCCAGGGTCAGCATGTCGATGTCGTGTTCGCGCATGCGCTTCATGACTTCGATCACTTCGTCGTCGGTCTCGCCCAAGCCCAGCATCAGGCCGGATTTGGTCGGGATGTGCGGCATCATCTGCTTGAATTTCTGCAGCAGGGTCAGCGACCACTGGTAGTCCGAACCCGGGCGCGCGGCCTTGTACAGGCGTGGCACGGTTTCCAGGTTGTGGTTGAACACATCCGGCGGCTCGGCAGCGGTGATTTCCAGCGCTACGTCCATGCGGCCACGGTAGTCGGGCACCAGGGTTTCGAGCATCACGTTCGGCGACAGTTTGCGAATTTCGCGGATGCAGTCGGCAAAGTGCTGGGCACCGCCGTCACGCAGGTCGTCACGGTCTACCGAGGTGATCACCACGTACTTGAGTTTCAGGTCGGCGATGGCGATGGCCAGGCTTTCCGGTTCGTTGGCGTCCAGTGGCTTCGGCCGGCCGTGGCCGACGTCGCAGAACGGGCAACGACGGGTGCAGATATCACCCATGATCATGAACGTGGCGGTGCCGCCGGAGAAGCACTCACCCAGGTTCGGGCAGGAGGCTTCTTCGCACACGCTGTGCAGCTTGTGTTTGCGCAGCAGGGCCTTGATACGGTCGACTTCCGGCGAAACCGGGATGCGCACGCGGATCCAGTCAGGCTTCTTCGGCAGTTCGGTGGTCGGGATGATCTTGACCGGGATGCGTGCAACCTTCTCGGCGCCGCGCAGCTTGACGCCGGCTTCCACCTTGGCACGCGGGGCCGGGGCCGGACGCTCGGTGATGTCCAGCGTCGGGATCATGGTTTGCACTGCATCAGTAGTCATAATCAGTCGATTCCGCCCGTGAGGGTCGTCTGCTCAGCATAGTCGAGGTGTTTGACGAGCTGCGCACGCAGCCGGGCACTTACCTCGGCAAATTTAATCGGTGTGGCGTGGTCGCTCAGTTGGGTCATCGCCAGCCCGGCGTAACCGCACGGGTTGATCCGCCGAAACGGCGCCAGGTCCATGTCCACGTTCAAGGCCAGGCCATGAAAGGAACAACCGTGGCGGATGCGCAAACCGAGGGAGGCGATTTTCGCGCCGTCCACATACACACCGGGTGCATCGGGCTTGGCCGCGGCGGTCACGCCGTAACTGGCCAACAGCTCGATCAGGCAAGCCTCCATGCGGCTCACAAGGTCGCGTACGCCAAACCCAAGCTTGCGTACGTCCAGCAGCAGGTACGCCACCAGTTGACCCGGCCCATGGTAAGTCACTTGGCCACCTCGGTCGACCTGCACCACCGGAATATCACCCGGCAGCAGCAGATGTTCGGCCTTGCCGGCCTGGCCCTGGGTAAATACCGGCGGGTGTTCCACCAGCCAGATCTCATCGGGGGCCGAGCTGCCGCGCTCATTGGTGAAGCGCTGCATGGCGTGCCAGACGGGCTCATAGTCCATCTGGCCGAGCTCGCGAAAGCCCAGGGTATGCGACATCACAGCACCATGTGCACGAAGCCGGTGGCCCGCAGTTCACTGTTGATGTTGTAGAGCTGGTCCTGATCCGTGGCAACGATGTGCAACTGGATCGTGGTGTATTTGCCGGTGGAGCTCTGACGCTCGTCCACACGGTTGTCGTTGATCGTCGCGTGTTTTCTGACGATCTCGAGAATCTTGTCCTTGCGGCCCACGCCGGTATCGCTGATCACCTTGACGGGATAATCCGTCACTGGGAATTCGATCTTTGGCGCCTTTACTTCTACTTCTTTATCGGTCATGGCGAAACGGCCTCGTAAGCGTAAGCCGTGGCGACGGGCAAAGCCCCGTGTCGGATCAACACGGGGCTTTGCAGGTGCACACTAATCAGTTGAACAAGCTGTAGAAGAATAGACGGATGCTATCCCACACGCGGCGGAAGATACCACCTTCGTCGACGGCGTCCAGCGCGATCAGGTCGGCGCTGTGCACCACCTTGTCGTCCAGTTTCACTTCGACCTTACCGATCACGTCACCCTTGGCGATTGGCGCGACCAATTGCGGGTTCATGGTCATGCTGGCCGCGAGCTTTTTCAGCTGGCCTTTAGGCATGGTCAGGGTCAGGTCTTCAGCCAGGCCGGCCTTGACCTGCGAGGTTGCGCCTTTCCAGACCGGAGCGGTCGCCAGCTCAGCACCCTTCTGATAGAAGGTCTGGGTTTCGAAGAAGCGGAAACCGTAGGTCAGCAGTTTTTGCGTCTCGGCCGCACGGGCCTGCTCGCTGTTGGTGCCGAATACGACGGCGATCAGGCGCTGGCCATCACGTACGGCGGACGAAACCATGCAGTAACCGGCTTCTTCGGTGTGGCCGGTTTTCAGACCGTCGACGGTCTTGTCGCGCCACAGCAGCAGGTTGCGGTTAGGCTGCTTGATGTTGTTCCAGAAGAATTCCTTCTGGGAGTAGATCGCGTAGTGCACCGGATCGACGCGGATAATCGCGCGCGCCAGGATCGCCATGTCGTGAGCCGACGAGTAGTGCTCTGGGTTTGGCAGGCCGGTCGGGTTCATGAAGTGGCTGTTGGTCATGCCCAGGTCAGCCACGGTTTTGTTCATCATGTCGGCGAACGCGTCTTCGCTGCCGGCGATGTGCTCGGACAGGGCCACGCTGGCGTCGTTACCGGACTGAATGATGATGCCGTGCAGCAGGTCGCTCACGGTCACTTGCGAGCCGACCTTGATGAACATCCGCGAACCGCCGGTGCGCCAGGCGTTTTCGCTGACGGTAACCGGGTCGTTCTCGCCGATCTGGCCGCGACGGATTTCCAGGGTCGCGATGTAGGCGGTCATCAGCTTGGTCAGGCTGGCTGGGGGCAGGCGCTGGTCACCGTTGTTCTCGACCAGCACGTTGCCGCTGGCGGCATCCATGAGGACCCAGGCCTTGGCAGCCAGTTGCGGGGAAGCCGGCACCATTTCAACCGCCCAGGCGGCCGGGGTGATGATCAGCGAAAGAAGCAGGCACGTGCGTTTGGCTAAGGTGGTGATGTTCATCCGTCTCTCGAAATTGCTTATGGAAACTTGCCCTCGCGGGCAAAACTTATTCAGACAGCCCGCTACCAGACTGTCACGTGTTCGGTTGCCCGCTCACCCCTTGCCCCTGGGTTTTTATTGTTCAACGAGCCAACAACCAGGGTTCAAGCCCGCGCACGGGCCAGAACCATCAATCTTTCTTATTCGGCGGTGACCACGCTGGGTTGCCCCAGGTTGGCCAGGCGCACGCTGTTCTGCACTTGCGCGACCTCGCTCGGCGAGCCGATCGGGCCCATGCGCACACGGTGCAGGGTCTGCTGGTTACGCACGATGGAGCTGATGAAGACCGGCGCGCTGACCATGCTGCTCAGCTTGGACCTTAACAGTTCTGCCGCATCCGGGTTGGCGAAAGCGCCCACCTGCAGGTACTGCCCGCCCGCCATCGAACTGCCCGGCGCGGCCTGAGGCACGGCCACGGTGTCCGGCGCGTGCTGCGCCGGCGGCGGTGTCCACTGCTCGACCTTGCCGGCCGACGCGGTAATCTGTGGTTGCGGCGTTTGCGGTTCGTTGAGCATCAACGGCGCCGGCTTGCCACGCTGGGCCCAGTACTGCGCCGGGTCGATGCCTTCGACCTTGACCCGCGCGGTGCCGGTTTCGGCGTAGCCGAGTTTCTTCGCGGCGGCGTAGGACAAGTCGATGATCCGGTCCGAATAGAACGGCCCACGATCGTTGACGCGCAGGATCACCGTGCGATTGTTGTCCAGGTTGGTCACGCGCACATAGCTGGGCAGCGGCAGGGTCTTGTGCGCCGCGCTCATGCCATACAGGTCATACACTTCGCCATTGGCGGTGTTCTGGCCATGGAACTTGGTGCCGTACCAGGACGCCGTGCCCGATTGCACGTAGGTCTTGGATTCCTGCAGCGGGAAATAGGTCTTGCCCAGCACGGTATACGGGTTGGCCTTGTAGGCGCCGGTGTGCAGGGTTGGCGTGGCATCCGGGATCTTCGATACGTCGACATCCCACCATGGCGCGCCATCTTTGTGCGCGCGGTTGATGTCCAGGCCAGGCTGGGAACGGATGGCGGTGCCGCCGGACTTCTGCGCCGGACCGCGACTGGTGGAACAACTGACAACCAGCAAGGACAACGCGGCGAACGCCACCAGCTTGAGCGGTTTATTGAACGGCGATGCCCGCATTACTTGTTGCCCCGTGCTTGGACCAGCATGTCTGACAGCTGATGCACGGCCATGGCGTACATCACACTGCGGTTATAACGCGTGATTGCGTAGAAATTCTTCAGGCCCATCCAGTATTCAGGGCCATTTTCGCCTTCGAGGCGGAACGCCGTCACCGGCATATCATCGCGTGGCGCATTCTGACTCGACCAGCCCAGCGCCCGCAACTCCCCGACCGTCTTGGCCGGCTCGATACCCTGGGTCAGGCCTTCATCGGCGCGATCGCCGGTCACATCGGCGCGGATCACCACCGGTTCGCCGGCGACCCAGCCGTGGCGCTTGAAGTAGCTGGCCACACTGCCGATGGCGTCGTCGGGATTGCTCCAGATATTGATGTGTCCGTCGCCGTCAAAATCCACGGCATAAGCGCGGAAGCTGCTCGGCATGAACTGCGGCAGGCCCATGGCACCGGCGTAGGAACCCTTGAGGGTCAGCGGGTCGACCTGCTCTTCGCGGGCCAACAGCAGGAACTCACGCAGCTCCTTGCGGAAGAAGTCGGCGCGCGGCGGGTAGTCGAAACCCAGGGTCGACAGGGCATCGATCACCCGGTAGCTGCCGGTGTTGCGGCCGTAGAAGGTTTCGATGCCGATAATTGCGACAATCACCTGGGCCGGCACGCCGTACTCCTGCTCGGCGCGGGCCAGTACGGCCTCGTGCTGGCGCCAGAAGTCCACGCCACGGGCCACGCGGGCGTCGGTCAGGAACATCGGACGATATTCCTTCCACTGCTTCACGCGCTCGGCGGGACGGGAGATGGCGTCGAGAATCGCCTGCTTGCGCTGGGCTTCGCGGAACACGCCCATCAGTTGTTCACCGGCGAAACCGTAGTCGCGGGTCATCTCACCGACAAATTCGGCGACCTGGGGTGAGCCATCGTAGTCACCGGCCTGCACCTCCTGCGTTGCCCCCAGCAGCCCGATCAGGCCCATCCAGGACGCATGCCGAGTCGCCCAGCCGCGCATTACTTGCATTGACATCTTCACCTTATTCAAACCTGTGCGATCCATTTGCGATGCGTATGAATCGACATCAAAACCCCAAACGCTGACAGCAATGTCACCAGCGAAGTTCCGCCGTAGCTAATGAACGGCAACGGCACCCCAACCACCGGCAACAGGCCACTGACCATACCGATGTTGACGAAAACGTAAACAAAAAAAGTCATGGTCAGGCTGCCGGCGAGCAATTTGCCGAACAGCGTCTGCGCCTGCGCGGTGATCACCAGGCCGCGACCAATCAACAGCAAATAAATCAGCAACAGCGCGCAAATGCCCACCAGGCCGAATTCTTCGCCCATCACCGCAATAATGAAGTCGGTGTGGCTCTCGGGCAGGAAGTCCAGGTGCGACTGGGTGCCCAGTAACCAACCCTTACCAAATACACCGCCGGAACCGATGGCGGCCTTCGACTGGATAATGTTCCAGCCGGTGCCCAGCGGGTCGCTTTCCGGGTCGAGGAAAGTCAGGATCCGTTGCTTCTGGTAGTCGTGCATGAAGAAGAACCACATGGCCACGGCCACCGGCACGGCGGCGGCCAGCACGCTGAGGATCCAGCGCCAGCGCAGCCCGCCCATGAACAGCACGAACGCACCGCCCGCCAGGATCAGCAGCGAGGTGCCGAGGTCTGGCTGGCGCACGATCAGGATAAACGGCACGCCGATCAGGAACAGGCTGATGGCCACATGCTTGAGCTGCGGCGGCAAGGTGCGTTTGGACAGATACCAGGCAATGGTCGCCGGCATCAGGATCTTCATGAATTCCGACGGCTGGAAGCGAATCACCCCGGGAATGTTGATCCAGCGCGTCGCCCCCATGGCGTTGTGGCCCATCACGTCCACCACCACCAATAGCAATACGCCGGCAACGTAGCCCAAGGGCACCCACCGCGCCATGAAACGCGGTTCGAGCTGGGCAATCACCAGCATCGACAACAGGCCAAGGCCGAACGACGAGGCCTGCTTGATCAGCAGGTCCCAGTTCTTGCCGCTGGCCGAATACAGCACGAACAGGCTGCCGGCCGCCAGGGTCAGGAGCAGGATCAGCAACGGGCCATCGATGTGCATGCGCTGCAGCAACGTCGCGCGGCGACGCATCACATCCTCGCTGGAGAGGATGCGGTCAAAATTACTCTTCACTGGCCGTAACCTCGGTGCTTGAAGGGGGGCCGCCATATTCGGGCTTGAGCCTGCCGTCGTCGGCCAACAGCCAGGCATCCATCACTTGGCGCACCACGGGCGCAGCAACGCCGGAGCCGGACTCGCCGTTCTCGACCATCACCGCCACCACGATTTTCGGGTCGTCCGCCGGGGCAAAGCCGACAAACAAGGCGTGGTCACGGTGGCGCTCCTGAACCTTGGAGCGGTCATATTTCTCGCCCTGCTTGATCGCGACCACCTGGGCGGTCCCGCTCTTGCCGGCAATGCGGTACTGCGCGCCGACCGCCGCCTTGCGCGCGGTGCCACGGGCGCCGTGCATCACTTGCTGCATGCCGTGGTTGACCTTGGTCCAGTCCGACGGGTCGCGCAGCACGATGTCCGGGATCGGGTTTTCATCCAGCGGCTTTTCGCCCTCGATGGTCCTGGCCAGGTGCGGCCGATTCCAGACGCCTTTGTTCGCCACCAGCGCCGTGGCCTGGGCCAGTTGCAGCGGCGTGGCCTGCATGTAGCCCTGGCCGATCCCGAGGATCAGGGTTTCGCCCGGGAACCAGGCCTGGCGACGGGTCGCGCGCTTCCACTCGCGCGATGGCATCAGGCCAGGGGATTCCTCGAACATGTCCAGGGAGACTTTCTGGCCCAGGCCGAACTTGCCCATGTAGGCAGACAAACGGTCGATGCCAAGCTTGTGGGCCAGGTCGTAAAAATAGGTGTCGTTGGAGCGCATGATCGCGGTGTCCAGGTCGACATAGCCGTCACCGGTGCGGTTCCAGTTACGGTATTTGTGATCGTAGTTGGGCAGCATGTAGTAGCCCGGGTCGAACACGCGGCTGGAGGCGGTGACCACGCCCGCATCCAGGCCGGCAATCGCCACCGCCGGCTTGATCGTCGAACCCGGCGGGTACAGGCCGCGCAACACGCGGTTGAACAGCGGTCGGTCGATGGAATCACGCAACTCGGCGTAGGCCTTGAAGCTGATCCCGGTAACGAACAGGTTAGGGTCGAAGCTCGGCTGGCTGACCATCGCCAGCACTTCGCCGGTATTCGGGTCCAGCGCCACGACCGCGCCACGACGCCCACCCAGGGCCATCTCCGCCGCTTCCTGCAGCTTGATGTCCAGGCTCAGCACAATGTCCTTGCCCGGCACCGGGTCGGTCCGCTTGAGCACCCGCAGCACGCGCCCGCGCGCGTTGGTTTCGACTTCTTCGTAACCTACCTGGCCGTGCAGTTCCGGCTCGTAGAAACGCTCGATGCCGGTTTTGCCGATATGGTGGGTGCCGCTGTAGTTGACCGGGTCGAGGCTTTTCAGCTCTTTCTCGTTGATCCGCCCCATGTAGCCGACCGAGTGCGCAAAGTGCGGCCCCTGCGGGTAGTGACGCACTAACTGTGCGACCACTTCCACGCCCGGCAGGCGGAACTGGTTCACCGCGATCCGCGCGATCTGCTCTTCGGTCAGCTCAAACAGGATCGGCACCGGCTCGAAAGGCCGGCGCCCCTGCTTCATGCGCTTCTCGAAAATCACCCGGTCTTCCGGAGTCAGCTGCAGCACCTCGACAATGACATCGAGGATCTGCTGCCAGTCGCCGGAACGCTCGCGGGTCATGCTCAGGCTGAAGCTGGGACGGTTATCCGCGACCACCACGCCATTGCGGTCGAAAATCAGGCCACGGGTCGGCGGAATCGGCTGCACGTGCACCCGGTTGTTTTCCGACAAGGTGGAGTGATAGTCGTACTGGATCACCTGCAGGAAATACAGGCGGGCAATCAGCACCCCCAACAGCACCACGACCATGATCGCGCCAAACACCACGCGCGCGCGTACCAGACGTGCGTCTTTCTCGTGGTCCTTGATGCGGATCGGCTGGGTCATCGGGAGGGGCGCAGATTATTTGTGGTAAGGGTGCCCGGACAGAACTGTCCAGGCGCGATACAGCTGTTCACCGATCAGGATCCTTACCAACGGGTGCGGCAGCGTCAGCGCCGACAGCGACCAGCGCTGATCCGCCCGTGCGCAGACTTCCGGCGCCAGCCCTTCCGGGCCGCCAACCATGAAGTTGACCGTGCGCGAGTCCAGGCGCCAGCGATCCAGCTCGACCGCCAGTTGCTCGGTGCTCCAGGGTTTGCCGTGCACTTCGAGGGTGACGATGCGCTCGTTGGGGCCGACCTTGGCCAGCATGGCCTCGCCTTCCTGACGGATAAAGCGTGCCACGTCGGCATTCTTGCCCCGGGTATTGAGCGGTATCTCTACCAGTTCCAGCGACAGCTCAGCGGGCAGACGCTTGGCATACTCGTGCCAGCCTTCTTCCACCCACTTGGGCATGCGTGAACCGACAGCAATCAGACGCAGGCGCACAGCCGTTCCTTATTCCTGGTCTTTGTTGAGCTTGTCGAAGTGCGCGTGGCCCACTTCCGGGCTGTGGTGCTTGCCGTCAGCCGCACGGCTCTGCTCGGCGCCTTTCCACAGACGCTCCAGGTCGTAGAACTGACGGGCGTTGGAAGTCATCATGTGAACGATCACGTCGTCCATGTCCAGCAGCACCCAGTCGCTGTCGCCCTTGCCTTCTTCACCCAGCGGCTTGACGCCCTGGGCCTTGACGGCTTCGCGGACCTTGTCGAGCATCGCGCCGATCTGGCGGTTGGAGGTACCGGTGGCGATGATCATGAAGTCGGTGATGCTCTGCTTGTCGCGTACGTCCAGGACCTGGATGTCCTGGGCCTTCACGTCTTCCAGGGCCGCCACGGCGACTTTTACCAGCTCTTCGCCAGCCAGCTCAGGGCCGGTGTGCGCTTCGACCGGCAGCGGGGCGCTTTTGAACGTGCCTTTGCGCTTAACTTTGCTTACGTCTTTGTTCGTCATAAAAAACTCGTTTTGCTCGTATGTTCGGGCGCTTGCTGCACGGTTGTCCGTGCGTTCAAGCGCGCCTTTTCAGTTCGACGCACGGTAAAGCCCGTGCGCATCGATGTAGGCCAGGACCGCGTCAGGCACCAGGAAACGTACCGACTTCCCGCTGGCCAGCAGTTGACGGATCTGGGTGGCGGACACCGCAAGCGGGGTCTGCCAGACGAATGCAATATTCCCGTTCGGCCCGGTCAGGGCCAAGGGGTCACTTACCGACCGCGCGGCCAGCAGGTTGCGCAAGGCATCCGGCGGTTCGCTGTCGGCATCCGGGCGTTGCAAAACCAGGATGTGGCAATGCTGGAGGAGTTCCTCCCAGCGATGCCAAGAGGGCAGGCCGCAAAATGCGTCCCAGCCCAAAAGCAGAAACAACTGGTCATCCGCGGCCAACTCGGCGCGCATCAGCTCCAGGGTGTCGACAGTGTAGGACGGTTTATCGCGCTTGAGCTCGCGATCGTCCACCACCAGCGGCGCTATGCCTTCCACGGCAAGGCGCACCATTTCCAGGCGCTGCTGCGGCGACACCTGTGGAGTATCGCGATGCGGCGGCCGGAAATTGGGGATCAGGCGCAGTTCGTCCAACGCCAGGGCATCCGCGACTTCCAGGGCACTGCGCAAATGGCCGATGTGCACGGGGTCGAAGGTGCCACCGAGCAGCCCGATGCGTTTAGCCATCAAGTGCGCACATGACCGTCGCCGAACACCACGTACTTCTCGCTGGTCAGGCCTTCCAGGCCAACCGGGCCGCGTGCGTGGAGCTTGTCGGTGGAGATGCCGATCTCCGCCCCCAGGCCATACTCGAAGCCGTCGGCAAAACGCGTCGAGGCATTGATCATCACCGAAGCGGAATCCACTTCGTTGAGGAAACGCCGGGCATCGCTGAAATGCTCGGAAACAATGGCATCGGTGTGCTTGGAGCCGTAGGTGTTGATGTGTTCGATGGCCTCGTCGAGGTCGTCGACAATCTTGATCGACAGGATCGGCGCGGTGTATTCGGTGTACCAGTCCAGCTCGGTCGCCTCGATCACCTCCGCGCCGAGCAGCGCACGGGTGCGCTCGCAACCCCGCAGCTCCACGCCCTTGTCACGGTAGATGGCAGCCAGCGGCGGCAGCACGCGCTCGGCAATGCCTGCGTGCACCAGCAGGGTTTCCATGGTGTTGCACGGGGCGTAGCGGTGAGTCTTGGCGTTGTCGGCGATGCGGATCGCCTTGTCGATATCGGCGGCCACGTCGATAAACACGTGGCACACGCCGTCCAGGTGCTTGATGACAGGCACCTTGGCATCGCGGCTGACGCGTTCGATCAGGCTCTTGCCACCGCGCGGCACGATCACATCGACGAATTCCGGCATGGTGATCAAGGCACCCACGGCGGCGCGGTCGGTGGTTTCCACCACTTGCACCACTTCAGCCGGCAACTCGGCCACCGCCAGGCCCTGCTGGATGCAAGCGGCAATGGCACGGTTGGAATTGATCGCTTCGGAGCCGCCACGCAGGATGGTGGCATTGCCTGACTTGAGGCACAGGCTCGCGGCGTCGATGGTCACGTTCGGGCGCGACTCATAGATGATGCCGATCACGCCCAGCGGCACCCGCATCTTGCCAACCTGGATGCCGGACGGCAGGTAACGCATGTCGCGGATTTCACCGATGGGGTCAGGCAGCTTGGCCACCTGACGCAGGCCTTCGATCATATCGTCGATACGTGCCGGGGTCAGCGCCAGGCGGTCCAGCAGCGCAGCCTCCAGGCCATTGGCGCGGCCGTTGGCCAGGTCCTGTTCGTTGGCGGCGGTCAGCTCGGAGCGCGAGGCGTCCAGAGCGTCGGCGGCTGCCAGCAGGGCACGGTTCTTCTGCGCGGTGCTCGCACGGGCGATCAACCGCGAGGCCTGACGGGCAGCGCGACCCAGGCGGGTCATGTAGTCAAGAACGGACTCAGTCATGGTCAGGGAGTCTTGGCAAAGAGGAAAGCGGCAGATTATAGCTGTGACGCCGCCCGACTGACAGCGGTGAGGGGCGGATGGTCGAAATGAACTGTAAAAACCTGGGGTTCAGCGGTAATTAAGGTGGGAGTTGTTATTATTCCGTCACATTTAGCCGTAATAACCCTGAACGCCATGTCCGGTTTGACCCCGCAACTCCCCGCCAGCGCCCTGCCCGACAGCTTCTTCGACCGCGATGCACAATTGCTCGCGCGCGAATTGCTCGGAAAAGTCATACGCCATCGTGTCGGCGATATCTGGCTTTCGGCGCGAATTATTGAAACCGAAGCCTATTACGTGGCCGAAAAAGGCAGCCACGCCTCACTCGGTTACACAGAAAAGCGTAAGGCTTTGTTTCTGGATGGCGGCCATATCTACATGTACTACGCCCGTGGCGGCGATTCGCTGAACTTCAGCGCCCACGGCCCGGGCAATGCGGTACTGATCAAATCGGCCTATCCGTGGGTCGATGAACGCTCCGGCCCCGCCAGCCTGGCGCAGATGCTGTTGAACAATCCGAACGCCGACGGCAGCCCCCGCGCCTCGCAGAAGCTGTGCGCCGGGCAGACGCTGCTGTGCAAAGCGCTGGGCCTGAAGGTGCCGGTTTGGGACGCCAAGCGCTTCGATCAGGACTTGCTCTATGTGGAAGACGTCGGCCAGTCACCCACACAGATCATCCAGACCACCCGCCTGGGCATCCCCAGTGGCCGTGACGAACACTTGATGTACCGCTTCGTGGACGCGGGCTATGCGCCGTATTGCACGCGCAACCCGCTGCGTCGGGGCCAGGTCGAAGGCCGCGATTATTTTTTGATGTGATCACACGGCCTGCAGGAGCCCGGCTTGCCGGGCGCGTGCAAGGTGTACGAACTTGGATGGAGTGGATTGTATGGGCCAATGGCTCGATAGCATTACCGGCTGGCTGACGCTCAACCCGCAATGGCTGGCGGTGGCGGTGTTTATCGTCGCGTGCGTGGAATGCCTGGCGATTGCCGGACTGATCGTGCCTGGCACGGTGTTGCTGTTCGCCATCGCTGCCTTGGCCGGCAGTGGTGCGCTGTCGTTGAGCGAAACCCTGTTGCTGGGGTTCCTCGGAGGGCTGTTGGGCGATGCTGTGTCCTATTATCTGGGGCGTCATTTCCACCAGAACATTCGCCGCCTGCCAGGTCTGCGCCACCACCCCGAGTGGATGAGCGGCGCAGAGACCTACTTCCACAAGTACGGCATCGCCAGCCTGTTGGTCGGACGTTTCATCGGCCCGCTGCGCCCGATGCTGCCAATGGTGGCCGGCATGTGCGACATGCCGTTTCCGCGCTTTGCCGCCGTCAGCATTCTAGCGGCCGCCGGCTGGTCGGTGGCCTACCTGTTGCCAGGCTGGGCGACCGGCGCCGCGTTTCGCCTGCCATTGCCGCCAGGGTTCTGGCCGGAAGCGGGGATTGTCGCGGCCTGCCTGGCGATACTGCTGGGGCTGAGCTTGAACAGCAGCCTGCGCGGGCATCGTCGCGCGACGCTGTGGATCGGCTGCGCCAGCCTGACGCTGTTGATCGCACTGTTTATCGGCTATCCGCACCTCAACGACTTTGACCAGGGCCTCAGTGCGCTGGTCCAGGAACATCGCAGCGCCTGGCTGGACGAGATGATGGTGCGGATTACGCAGTTGGGTGAGTTCAAGAAGATGTTCGTCGCCAGCGCCGTCTTCACCGGCCTGCTGCTTCTGGCACGGCAATGGCGGCATGCCGTGTTTGTCGGCGCCACACTGGCCGGGGCGGCGGTGATCAATACCGGGACCAAGCTGTTTTTCGCGCGCGGTCGCCCGGAGATCCTGACCGACCCACTCACCAGCTTCAGCATGCCCAGCGGGCACGCGTCCGGCGCGTTCGCGTTTTTCCTGGCATTGGCGGTATTGGCCGGTCGCGGCCAGCCCACGCGGTTGCGCCTGACCTGGATGCTGCTGGGCTGCATCCCCGCCGCTTTTATCGCATTGTCCCGGGTGTACCTGGGCGCTCATTGGCCCACCGATATCCTGGCGGGCACGCTGCTGGCGATGACCGTGTGTGCGTTCAGCCTGACCGTCAGCCAGTACCGCAGCCCATTGCCGCCGATGCCGCGCAAAGCCTGGTGGCTGTTACTGCCGGCGATAGTGGCGGTGCTGAGTTTTATCGCCTTTACCGGCACACCGCACGCGCTGCTCAGGTATGCCTACTGACTCCGGGCCGGCCCCAACCAATCGACGGGAGCAACGCGACGCTCAATACAGCGTTCGCGTCGCTCCAACAGCATCTCATCGGCAACCTCTGCGGCGCGCTCGGCGATGTATTCCGCACCGCGCTTGGCGTCCGACTGCAGCAATTGCCCGGCAATGCTGACAAAAAAAGCGTCCCAGACCGCCTGCTCCGATTGCGCTAGCCGAATCATGTCCATCCCCCGATCATCGTTATGTGATCGGCGACTATTTCAGGCAACGCAGAGCGGGCCGCGAAGAAACGTCCGAAAGCAGCGCCGGAGTTTTCCGAAACTCAGGTGAACAGCTCGCCTTGCAGTTCATCGAGCAACATCTGGATCGCGTCCAGCCGTTGCTGCGGGTCGTCGAGCTGCAGCAGGTCGATCTTGTCGGCCTCGGTGAACGGCAGCAGATACGCCAGCTGGTTGCCCAGGGCTTGCTGGCCGTCGGCGTGGGCGCCCATGTCCAGCGAGGCGACCATCGGGTGTTCGGCCAGGGCCTGCAGCAAGGCCAGGAGGTCGGCGTCCTCTTCTTCCAGCGCCTGGTCCGGTTGTTCTTCCAGCCACTGCACCTCGGCCACCAGCAACTGGTCTTTCTGCACGCCGGCGTCACGCACGCGGAAGCGACGGCCACCTTCGACGCGAATCCCAAGCAGGCCGTTGTCCTGTTGCTTGAAGTCGCGAATCAGCGCTTCGCAGCCGATCAGCGCGTAGCCGTCCGGGGCGATGCCCACTTCCTTGCCGTCGAGGATGCACACCACGCCGAAGCTTTCGCCCTTTTTCAGGCAGCGGCTGATCATGTCCAGATAGCGCGCCTCGAACAGTTGCAGGTCGAGGGTGCAGCCAGGGAACAGCACGGTATTGAGCGGGAACAGCGCCAGACTCATAAAGGTTTCCTTAAACCCGGTTTAAACAATCACCGACACAGCCAGCGGCAGGAACACCGCCGTGGCCACGCCCATCAGACTCATGGCCAGCGCTGCAAAGGCGCCGCACTCTTCGCTTTCCTGCAGGGCCACCGAGGTGCCGACAGCGTGGGCGGTCATGCCCAGCGCCATGCCGCGCGCCTCGGGGCTGCGCACCCCCAGGCGCGACAGGTAAGCAGGCCCGATCATCGCGCCGATCACCCCGGTGATCAGTACAAACACCGCCGCCAATGCGGCCACGCCGCCGATCTGCTCGGCCACCAGCATGGCGATCGGCGAGGTCACCGACTTGGGCGCCATCGTCATCAGCATCCTATGCTCGGCGCCAAACCACCACCCCAGCAACACACACAGGCCGGTGGCCAACACGCCACCTATCACCAGCGTAGTAAAAATCGGCCAGAACAATTGGCGAATCCGCCGCAGGTTCAAGTACAGCGGCACCGCCAGGGCCACGGTCGCGGGGCCGAGCAGGATGCTCATGATCTCGGTGCTCTTGCGGTACTCGGCGTAGCTCAGCCCGCAGGTGAGCAACACGCCAATCACCAGCAGCATGGAAACCAGCACCGGCTGCAGGAAAATCCAGCGGGTTTTCTCAAAGCCCGCGAGTACCAATTGATACGCGCCGAGGGTGATACCGATGCCAAACAGAGGGTGGTGAATCACGGCTGTCCACGCGCCTTGCCAGTCGAAGATCATTGATCCTTCTCCTTGCGCTTGACCATGTGCTCCATCAACAGGCCGACAAAGCCCATGGCGATCACCAGCGACACCACCAGCGCGCCGACGATTGCCCAGAAGTCGGCGGCAATGTCCTTGGCATACACCATCACCCCCACCGCCGGCGGCACCAGCAGCAACGGCAAATAGCGCAACAGGCTGCTGGCCGCCAGGCTCAGGGGCTCGCCGACTTCGCCGCGCCACACCAGGTAGCCGAGCATCAACAGCAGGCCAATGATCGGGCCCGGCAGCACCGGTAACAGCAAATGATTGATCGCCGTGCCGATCAATTGAAACAGCACCAGCCATGTCAGACCGCGTAACAGCATCCGTTCTCTCCCCCCTCAAGACCCGCCCGCATTATAAGCATGCCCGCCCTATGCATCGGCATTCGCCAAAAGCATGGTGGGTTGACCGGGCTGATTGGCCATGATGATCTACATTGGTTCTCTGTAACCCATAAAAACAGCACCGATGAACCAAGGAGAGACGCAATGCCCTATGTACCCGTAGCGCAGCTCAAAGATTATGTCGGCAAGGAACTGGGACGTTCCGAATGGCTCACCATCGACCAGGCTCGTATCAACCTGTTCGCCGAGGCCACCGGCGATCACCAGTTCATCCATGTCGACCCGGTCAAGGCCGCGCAGACGCCGTTCGGCACCACCATCGCCCATGGTTTCCTGTCGTTGTCGCTGATGCCCAAGCTGATGGAAGACCTGCTGATCGTGCCCGAAGGCTTGAAGATGGCCGTCAACTATGGCCTGGACAGTGTGCGGTTTATCCAGCCGGTGAAGGTCAATTCCAAGGTGCGCCTGAACGTGACCCTCAATGACGTCACCGAGAAAAAGCCCGGCCAATGGCTGCTCAAGGCCACCGCGACCCTGGAAATCGAAGGCCAGGAAAAACCCGCTTACGTAGCCGAGTCGTTGTCGCTCTACTTCGTGTAACCACCCGCCCCCATGTAGGAGCTGGCTTGCCAGCGAAAAACGCACAGCCGCCGCATTCCCCCTGAATGCCCGCCGGCAAGCCGGCTCCTACGGATCTGTGGAAAGGCAAAATCCTTACCACAACAGATGTAAATTTATGTATGAAACCCGCAGCTGCGGCATACTCGGCGCTCAATTATCCGGATCCCGCTATGCGCCCACTCGCTCCCCTTGCCCTTGCCCTGTTGCTCACCGCTTGCGGAGACGGCGAATCGCTGTTGCCGCCCGATGCGCGCCTGCCCGATGGCGGCCGTTACCGGGGCGATGTGGTCGATGGCTTGCTGCAAGGCAAGGGTCGCGTGGACTACCCGAACGGCAGCTGGTACGCCGGGCAGTTCGACAAAGGCCAGTGGCACGGCCAGGGCGAGTGGCATGGCAGCAACGGCGAAGTCTATAAAGGCCAGTTCCAGCAAGGCCTGTTCGACGGCCAGGGCAGCCTGACCACGGCCGGCAGCCAGTATGTCGGCGGCTTCAAGAACGGTCGGCGCAACGGCGAAGGCACCCTCAAAGAGGGGCAGATGACCTATCGCGGCGAATTCAAGGACGACCAGTATTCCGGCCTCGGCCGCCTGGAGCTGGCCGATGGCAGCCAATACCAGGGCCAGTTCGCCCACGGCAAGCCGAACGGCGAAGGCCAGCGCAACGATGACAGCGGCAACCAGTTCAACGGCCACTTCGTGGATGGCCAACTGGAAGGCAACGGTACGTTCAACAGCGCTGACGGCGACATCTATGTCGGCCAGTTCAAGCAGAACCAGCTCAACGGCAAGGGCCGCTACGAAAACGCCGACGGCGATGTCTGGATCGGCCAGTTCAAGGAAGGCGCCCTCAGCGGCAAGGGCGAGTTGATCGGCGTGGACGGCAGCCATTATGTCGGCCAGTTCGTCGACTGGCGCTTTACCGGCGAAGGCCGCTTGAACCTCACCGACGGCAGCTTCTATATCGGCGGCTTCGACAGCGACAGCTATCAAGGCAAAGGCACCCTGGTGCTGACCGATGGCACGGTGCAGGCCGGTACCTGGGTCAACGGCATGCGCGTGCGGGATGCCGACGGCAAGCTGCTGCCCGATCCGCTGGAGACCGGGATCCTGGCCCAGGGCCACCTGCTCGACGCCGCCCTCGCCGCGGTGCCCGCCTCCACCTCGGCGGTGGAGCTGTACACCCTGGTACTGGCCGGTGACGGCAAACAAAGCGTGTTCCTGCGCGAAGCCGATTACGTCAGCAATATGCTCGCCACGCGCTTCGGTGCCCGCGGGCAGATTCGCCTGGTCAACCACCGCGACCATATCGCCGACCGTCCGATGGCCACGCGCGAAAGCCTGCGGCGCGCCGTCCAGACCCTCGCCGAGCGCAGCGGGCCGGAAGACCTGGTGTTCATCTACCTGACCAGCCACGGCACCCACGAACACGAGCTGGTGCTCGACCAGCCGCGCATGGAGCTGGCCGACCTGCCCGCCGATGAACTGGCGGCGGTGCTCACGCCGCTGAAGAATCGCGACAAGATCATCGTGATTTCCGCCTGCTACTCCGGCGGGTTTATCCCGGCGCTGAAAGATGAACACACGCTGATCATGACCGCCTCGCGCGCCGACCGCGTGTCCTTCGGCTGCTCCGAGGAAGCTGACTTCACCTACTTTGGCGACGCCCTCTTCGCCCAAGCCTTCAACCAGACCGATGACCTGCAGCAGGCGTTCAAGCTCGCGCAGCTGCATGTGACCGAACGCGAACAGGCGGACAACTTCGAAGCCTCTGAGCCGCAGATCTGGGCCCCCAAGGGCGTCATCGCCCACTGGCAATTATTACGCAAGCAGCAGGCACGAAAGGCGCTCGAAAGCGTCTCAATGAATAGCAAGGAAGCCAAAGGCAACTAAGCTGTAATGTGTAACAAGGGGGAAACACCATGTACCTGACACCGCAGCATATCTTGCTCGCCGGCGCCTCCGGGCTCACCGGCGAACACCTGCTCGACCGCCTGCTCAACGAGCCCACCGTGACCCGCGTGCTGGCACCGAGCCGCAAGCCGCTGGCCGAGCACCCACATCTGGAAAACCCGGTCGGCGACCCGGCGGTCTTCCTGCCGCAACTGAGCGGCCGGGTGGATATCGCGTTCTGCTGCCTGGGCACCACCATCAAGCAGGCCGGCTCTGAAGAGGCCTTCCGCGCCGTGGACCTGGACATGGTCGTGGCCTTCGCCAAGCGTGCGCGGGAAATGGGCGCACGGCACCTGATCGTGATCAGCGCGATCGGCGCCGACCCGAAATCCTCGATTTTCTATAACCGCGTCAAAGGCGAAATGGAACAGGCGCTGAAGGCGCAGGACTGGCCGCAACTGACCATCGTGCGGCCGTCGCTGCTGCTGGGCGAACGCCTGGAGCCGCGCCTGGCCGAGCAATTGGCCGGGCCATTGTCGCGGTTGATTCCGGGCAAGTACCACGGCATTGAAGTCTGCGAACTGGCCCGGGCCATGTGGCGCCTGGCGCTGGAAGAGCAGGATGGGGTGCGGGTGGTGGAGTCGGATGAGCTGCGCAAACTCGGCAAGTAACCCGATCTAAACCCCTGGCGCAGTTTCAAATGTGGGAGCGGGCTTGCTCGCGAAGGCGGTGGATCAGTCAGCTTATTAGTTGACTGGCATACCGAATTCGCGAGCAAGCCCGCTCCCACATTGGCTTTGTGGTGTCTTTAACATCCAGCTTAGAGACCGCCTGTGGCGTTAAACCCAACCCCAAGCACCGTCAACACCGACAACGGCAACAACAAGGTATCGAGCAGCGCACTGGCCGGCAGGTCGACGTGCGGATAGCTCGGCGCTTCGGCACCGAAGCGGTCCTTGGCGCAGCAGCCGCCGTTGATCGCATACAAATCCAGGCGCGTGCCGGCATACACCACCGGCGCGCCGGGCTGCGCGGCGTCCAGCGTGCGTGCGGTGGCGCAGCCCGCCAATTGCAACGCCACTATCACCCACAGTGCCTTATTCATCGCTGCTCAAATGGTGCTCGCCCCAGCGCGGCAGCATGTCCTGAGGGATGTTCAGCAGGTTGAGAATCCGCGCGACTACAAAGTCCACCAGGTCATCGATGGTCTGTGGCTGGTGATAAAAGCCCGGCGACGCCGGCAGGATGGTCACGCCCATGTTCGACAGCTTGAGCATGTGCTCCAGGTGAATGCTCGAATACGGCGCTTCACGCGGCACCAGGATCAATTGGCGACGCTCCTTCAGGGTCACGTCCGCCGCGCGCTCGATCAGGTTGTTGCAGGCGCCCGTGGCAATCGCCGACAAGGTCCCGGTGGAACACGGCACTACCACCATCGCCGCCGGCGCGCCGGAGCCCGAAGCCACCGGCGACATCCAGTCTTCCTTGCCGTAAACCTTGATCTGCCCCGACGCCGCACCGGTGTACTCGGTGAGGAACGCCTGCATCATCTGCACCTTGGCGGGCAACGCGACATCGGTCTCGGTGGCCAACACCAATTGCGCGGCCTTGGAGATCAGGAAGTGCACCTCACGGTCCTCGCGCACCAGGCAGTCCAGCAGGCGCAGGCCATAGGGCGCGCCGGATGCACCGGTCATCGCCAGGGTGACGCGTTCCGGGCCACTCATTTCAGCGCCTCGGCAAGCTTGCCATGCAGGCCGCCGAAACCGCCGTTGCTCATGACCACCACGTGGGTGCCCGGCTTGGCCTGATGCTTGACGTGTTCGATGATGCCGTCGATGGAATCACAGACGGTGGACGGCACTGTGCACAGCGCCGCAATCGCCGGCAGGTCCCAGCCGAGGTTGGCGGGGGCGTACCAGACCACCTCGTCGGCATCGTTGACGCTTTCCGGCAAGCCGTCGCGGTGTGCGCCGAGCTTCATGGAGTTGGAACGCGGCTCCACAATCGCGATGATCGGAGCATCGCCGACGCGCTTGCGCAGGCCGTCGAGCGTGGTGGCAATCGCCGTTGGATGATGGGCAAAGTCGTCGTAGATGGTAATCCCATTCACTTCGGCGACCTTCTCCATGCGGCGCTTCACGCTTTTGAAGGCGCTCAACGCGGCAATGCCCATGGACGGCACGACGCCGACATGCCGCGCAGCCGCCAGGGTCACCAGGGCGTTGGCGACGTTGTGCTGGCCCGTCATGTCCCACTCAACGATGCCCTGGGCCTCGCCTTCAAACAGCACTTCAAAGCGCGAACCGTCTTCGCTGAGCAATTTGACTTGCCACTGCCCACCCGCACCAGTGGTTTGCACCGGGGTCCAGCAGCCCATGTCGATCACACGCTGCAGCGCCGGCTCGGTGGTCGGGTGGATCACCAGGCCTTCGCTCGGAATGGTGCGCACCAAATGGTGGAACTGGCGCTCGATGGCCGGCAGGTCGGGGAAGATGTCCGCGTGATCGAACTCAAGGTTATTGAGGATCGCCGTACGCGGGCGGTAGTGGACGAACTTGGAGCGCTTGTCGAAGAAGGCGCTGTCGTATTCGTCAGCCTCGATCACGAAGAACGGGGTATCCCCCAGGCGCGCCGATACCGAGAAATTCTGCGGCACACCGCCGATCAGGAAGCCCGGGCTCATGCCTGCGTGCTCCAGGACCCAGGCGAGCATGCTGCTGGTGGTGGTCTTGCCGTGGGTGCCGGCGACAGCCAACACCCAGCGCCCCTGCAGCACGTGATCAGCCAGCCACTGCGGGCCGGAGACGTAAGGCAGGCCTTTGTTCAACACGTACTCGACCGCCGGGTTGCCACGCACCATGGCGTTGCCGATCACCACCAAATCCGGTACCGGGTCGAATTGCGCCGGGTCGTAGCCTTGGGTCAGCGCAATGCCCTGGGCCTCGAGTTGCGTGCTCATGGGCGGGTAGACATTGGCGTCGGAGCCCGTCACGTGATGGCCCAGCTCTTTGGCCAATACCGCCATTGACCCCATGAACGTACCGCAGATACCCAGAATATGAATGTGCATAGTCGACCTCGTAAAACATCGAGGCAGGTTAGCGCAGGGAGGGCGAAATCGCACCTTTTATACGGCCAAAGGCCGAGCGAAGAGCACCTGGGTACTACACTCGGCCCGGGCTGTGTTCAGGCGCTGGCTTCGGCTTTATTTTGACTGTCTTTCATTGCGGCCAGGAACCGCAACTTTTCATAAGCCTCGGTCATGCACGCAAACTTCTTTTCCATCAGGTCGAGGCGATCTTTCGGTTCAGTGGGGGTGGGCAACCCGGGCTTGTAGGGTTTGAACACCAGACCGTTCTGCCGCGAGGCTTTTTTCAGGTGTTGTTCCGATACTCCGAGCAACTTCTCGAGGTTACCCAGGCGCCCGACATTATCAGTCGGCCAAGTGTCATCCTTGGTAAATACACGGCTTGTATCCCCGAGTGTGAACATGACCGTCGTGGCCATGCCCAGCAATTTCATTTCAACCTCATCCAACTGTGCACTGATCGAATCTGCCGATGACGGGGTCGATTGCACGGGCGCAGATCCGCCCGTGGCCTTCGGCGGGCTGGTGGCCCCTGGCAAAAACGGTGGCGGCAGCACGCCGGGCGCATAGCTCGACTTGATGGACTCCCCCGAAGCGACAGAGCCTGCATAGGCCGCGACGTTGATCGGCGCACTGACCAGGCCGGTGATCCCCGCACTGATGAACGCATCACGGGCAACGCGGCTGGCATTGGGGCCTGTGGATATAACGCCGGCCTTGACCAGACTATTCGCGTCGATCACTCGCTTGGCGGCCTCGGCAACACTGATCGGCGCCTGCTTGCGCAGCTGAGTCATGAGCAATTCGTCACTCACCTTGATTTTGTTGGCATGCACGATCGCCTGCCCGGCCTCCTTGAACTTGTCCACCGACAGCGGCTGGCCTGGTTTCACGGAGGGGCCGGGCTTGGGCAAAGGCTTGGGCGCGGGTGTCGGCGGCCGGGGGATGGGCGCAGGCGCAATGCTGCCAGGCGACGGCAGGGAGGGTGGCGCTGAAGGCCTTCGTCCGAACCAGGAAAAACCCTTTATCGCCCTCTTGCTGCGCATCAAGGGCTGATCGGCAGCGTCGGCGTGTTGCTCCACGGTTCGCGCGGGCGGCTCTTCTATCGATACGGGCTGTGGAGGAATGAAAGAAACAGCAGGCGGTGCAATTTTCATTAGGGATACCCATTAAGTTTTTATTGTTTGAAAGTTCACTTGGCGTTACCCAAGTTGAGTAACGCCGTGGCACTTAACAGTTCCTGTCAGAGCAGCCCAATACAACTTGAACGGGTTATTCCAACTTAACAATAAAAGGACTTAATGACTGATAACTGCAGAACATCCTCCCTACAAGAACCGTCGAAAAACACCGAACCTATACCCCGGCCAACCGCGTGATCCGATGTTTGCGCAACTTGCGATACAGAGTATTGCGGCTTACCCCCAAGTGCTCGGCAGTTTGGGTCATATGCCAGTGCTGACGCTCCAGCGCCGCCAGCAAGGTCTGGCGCTCGGCATCATCGAGTGGCAACTCGGTGACCTTGTGCGCAGGCGCCTGTCGCAGCAACGCGGGTAAGTCCACCAGCCCCACACGCCCGTCATCACAAAGGGCGACCAGCGTGCGCAATACCGTGCGCATTTGCCGAACGTTGCCCGGCCAGGCGAACGCCAGCAGTGCCTGGCGTGCGGCGGGTTCGAGGCTGACCGACTGGCCCGCTGATTCCTCAGCCAGCAGGAAGTCGAGCAACTGAGGCCGGTCACTGCGCTCGCGCAACGGCGGCAACGCGACTTCAAGGCCATTGAGCCGGTAGTACAAGTCTTCGCGAAAACTGCCGTCCTGCACGCGCCCGAGCAAGTCACGGTGAGTTGCGCTGATAATCCTGACGTTCACCGCCTGAGGCTCACCGCCGAGGGGCACCACCATGCGGTCCTCCAGCACCCTTAATAGACGGGTCTGCAATGCCAGCGGCATGTCACCGATTTCATCGAGGAACAGCGTACCGCCGTCAGCCTGTTGCAGCTTGCCCTGCATACCCTCCTTGCGCGCGCCGGTGAAGCTGCCGCCGCGATAGCCGAACAGCTCGCTTTCGATCAGGCTTTCCGGGATGGCGGCACAGTTGAGGGCCACGAAAGCCTCGTCGGCGCGCTGGCTGGCCTGATGCACCGCCTTGGCGAACGCCTCTTTGCCGGAACCGGTTTCGCCGTTGATCAGCAAGGGCACGTCGCGCTCGAATACCCGCAATGCCTTGCGAAAATCATTCTGCAGCGCCGGGTCGCCCAGGTAGATACCGGGCAGGCGCGGCCGCGCAGGTTCCGGCTTGAGCAATGACGCGGGCTGGCTGCGCGCTTGCCCACGCAGGGCGGCGAACAGGTGCCGGCCATCCCGCGTGCGCAAGGGCCAACTGGCGGTGGCATTGGCGCTGGCGCGACCGAGCAGTTGATCCAGTGAACACTCGAAAAACGCCTCCACCGGCTGCCCCAGCAGACCACCGCGCCCCTGCCCCAGCAGGTTCAGCGCACTCTGGTTGACCGCACAGATGCGCCCTTCGCCGTCGAACGCCAGCAACCCTTCACTGAACAGGCCCACGGATTCGGCCTGCAGGTGAAAGCGCAGCAACCAGTGGTGTTCAAAGTGACGCAGGAAGTAGCAACTCTCGATCATCTTCGCCGACAGGTTGACCAGCGCCATGGTGTGGAACTGGCTCTGGCGCGAGACGGCTTCGCGGGCCGAGGACACATCCAGCACGGCCAACAGCTCACCGTGGGGATCGAACACCGGGCTCGCCGAACAGGTCAGCCCGGTATGCCGGCCACGAAAATGCTCATCACGGTGAATCGTCAGGGATTGGCGCTCCACCAGGCAGGTGCCGATGCCATTGGTGCCTTCGCAGGCCTCACTCCAATCGGCGCCCAGCCACAGCCCGGCGCGCTCGAAGATCCTGCGCTCGGACGGCGCGGTGACACAGTTGAGGATCACGCCACGCGCATCCGTCAGCAGCACGGCATGGCCGGCACCCGAGAGCTGCTGGTGCAGGCTGTTCATCTCGCTGCCCGCGATCTGCAATACCTGTTGCAAGCGTTCGCGGCTTTCCAGCAGACGGCCATGCTCGAGCACGGTGGGGGCGATGGTTTGCGCAGGGTCGAGGTGGTAGTCCTCCAGGCACCGCAGCCAGGAGCGGGCAATGGACGGGTCGCTGGACGGATCGCGGCCATGGGCCACGGTGAGGACTTGCTGGGCATGGCGACTGAAATGATCGTTGTGCATTTCTTATTATTCTCCCTGCGTGAGAACAACCAGCATCCCCCAGGCATCCGGCCAATGCAATCCCGGGGCGACCCGTCGGTCACCGGCTGTACCGCCCACGGCACAAACTGTCACCCAGGCTGTACCGAAGGTGTCACAGCAACGCCTTGCAACAAACCCCAAGCCCTTGATTTACCTGGCCCACAAAGCACTGGCCCAACCTTTGCTCTACGCTTAATCAAGCGCTTTTGCGCGCTGTACTCCAATAAACATAAAAGCCAGGAGAATCCACCATGCGTTACGCACACCCCGGTACCGAAGGCGCGATCGTTTCGTTCAAGGCCAAGTACGGCAACTACATTGGTGGCGAATTCGTTGCGCCGGTCGATGGCAACTATTTCACCAACACCTCGCCGGTCAACGGCAAGCCCATCGCCGAATTCCCGCGCTCCACTGCCAAAGACATCGACAAGGCACTCGACGCCGCCCACGCCGCCGCCGACGCCTGGGGCAAGACCTCGGCCCAGGACCGCTCGCTGGTGCTGCTGAAAATCGCCGATCGCATCGAACAGAACCTCGAACTGCTGGCCATCACCGAAACCTGGGACAACGGCAAGGCCGTGCGTGAAACCCTCAACGCCGACATCCCGCTGGCCGCCGACCACTTCCGCTACTTCGCCGGCTGCATCCGTGCCCAGGAAGGCACCAGCGCCGAAATCAACGAACACACCGCGTCCTACCACTTTCACGAACCGCTCGGCGTGGTCGGCCAGATCATCCCGTGGAACTTCCCGCTGCTGATGGCCGCGTGGAAACTCGCCCCGGCCCTGGCCGCCGGTAACTGCGTAGTGCTCAAGCCTGCCGAGCAAACCCCGCTGGGCATCAACGTGTTGCTCGAAGTCATCGGCGACCTGCTGCCGCCGGGCGTACTGAATGTGGTGCACGGCTTCGGCAAGGAAGCTGGCGAGGCCCTGGCCACCAGCAAGCGCATCGCCAAGATCGCCTTCACCGGCTCCACCCCCGTGGGTTCGCACATCATGCATGCGGCGGCGGAGAACATCATTCCGTCCACCGTTGAGCTGGGCGGCAAGTCGCCGAACATCTTCTTTGCGGACATCATGAAAGCCGAGCCGACTTTTATCGAAAAAGCCGCTGAAGGCCTGGTGCTGGCGTTCTTCAACCAAGGCGAAGTGTGCACCTGCCCTTCGCGCGCCCTGGTGGAAGAGTCGATCTACGACGACTTCATGAAAGTGGTGATGAAAAAGATCGAGCAGATCAAGCGTGGCGATCCGCTGGACACCGACACCATGGTCGGCGCCCAGGCGTCCGAGCAGCAGTTCGACAAGATCCTTTCCTACCTGGAAATCGCCAAGGGCGAAGGCGCGCAGCTGCTGACCGGCGGCAAGGTCGAGCAGCTCACCGGCGACATGGCCGGCGGGTATTACATCCAGCCGACCCTGCTCAAGGGCACCAACGAAATGCGCGTGTTCCAGGAAGAAATCTTTGGCCCGGTGGTGAGCATCACCACCTTCAAGGACGAAGCCGAAGCCCTGGCTATCGCCAACGACACCGAGTTCGGCCTGGGCGCCGGCGTGTGGACCCGCGACATCAACCGCGCCTACCGCATGGGCCGCGCGATCAAGGCCGGCCGCGTGTGGACCAACTGCTATCACCTGTACCCGGCGCATGCCGCGTTCGGCGGCTACAAGAAATCCGGCGTGGGCCGTGAGACCCACAAGATGATGCTCGACCACTATCAGCAGACCAAAAACCTGCTGGTGAGCTACGACATCAATCCGCTGGGCTTCTTCTAACCGACAACCCGCTCCCACATTTGAAATGCAATAAAAATGTGGGAGCGGGCTTGCTCGCGAATGCGGTGGGTCAGCCTAAGACTCAGTGACTGACACACCG
>NZ_JASCPP010000075.1:0-35342 GCF_029959745.1 Pseudomonas sp. PS01298
ACAAGAAGCCCACTCACCTCAAGATGCCAGCTGACCACAAGAAGCCCATTAACCTCAAGAAGCCCGCTGACCTGAAGAAGCCCACTAACCTCAAGATGCCCGCTGACCTCAAGAAGCCCACTAGCCTCAAGATGCCTGCTGGCTCCGAGAAGCTTGCTAGCCATAGCAAGCCCCACCCCACAGACACCGGGTCGTCTCAGCTCAAGACGCCTTTCCCGGCAAGGCGAGCCCGATCATGGGCGGCATCAAAACTCTGCAACGGCCCCTTCGGCACGATTGCCGTCGGATTGATGGTCCGGTGGCTCGCATAGTAATGCCCCTTGATATGCGCAAAATCCACCGTCTCGGCCACGCCCGGCCACTGGTACATCTCCCGCAACCAATTCGACAGGTTCGGATAATCGGCAATCCGCCGCAGGTTGCATTTGAAGTGGCTGTAATACACCGCATCAAAACGGATCAGCGTGGTGAACAGGCGCACATCCGCCTCGGTCAGGTACTCACCGGCCAGGTAGCGATGTACTTGCAGGTGCTGCTCCAGGTGATCCAGTTCGGCAAACACATCATCAAATGCGCTTTCGTAGGCCTTTTGCGCGGTGGCAAAGCCGGCGCGGTACACGCCATTGTTCACGGCCGGGTAGATCCGCGCGTTCAGCGCGTCGATGCTCGGGCGCAGTGCCTGCGGGTAGAAGTCCAGGGTATTGCCGGTCAGCGCGTTGAAGGCGCTGTTGAACATGCGGATGATTTCCGCTGACTCATTGCTCACGATGCGCTGCAGTTTCTTATCCCACAACACCGGCACGGTGACGCGCCCGGTGTAGTCGGCGGTGTCGGCGGTGTAACGCTGGTGCATGAAGTCGAAGCCATCCAGCGTGTCGCCGGTGGAGCCGTGGGTCTTGTCGAAGGTCCAGCCGTTTTCCAGCATCAACCAGCTGACTACTGACACGTCGATCAGGCTTTCCAGGCCCTTGAGCTTGCGCAGGATCAGCGTGCGATGCGCCCAAGGGCAGGCAAGGGAGACGTAGAGGTGATAGCGACCGGCTTCCGCCCTGAAGCCGCCTTCGCCGCTGGGGCCGGGCGCACCATCGGCGGTCACCCAGTTTCGGCGTTGCGCCTGTTCACGCTGGAAAGCGCCGTCGGCGCTACTTTCGTACCACTGGTCCTTCCAGTGCCCTTCGATCAGCAAACCCATGACTGGCTCCTTGGCTAATAAGCGTTGGAGCCCAGTCTAAAGAGATGAGTTCGAACTAAAAGCGCAAAGACCGGGCGTGAATCATCGATTAAATCGATTTATCTCGTGCATCCCAGTACTGCTGGGCCAATGTGAACGCCTGTTCCCGTGGGTGGCCCAGGCCACGCAGCGCCAGGGCCATGGTCGCGATCAGCGCCAGTTGCGGGTAGCTATCTTCGGCGTCGCCGCGCCACACGGCTTTTAAATGTTGCGGCTCAAGGCTCGCGGGTTTGACGTGGCGCTGGGCGGAGAGGGCGGGCCATTCTTCGTCCCAGCTTTCGCCACCGGTGGTGCCGTACAGGTGGCTGATGGTGTCGGGATTGATCTCGACTTCACCGCCATCCCCCTTGACCACAATCACATTGTCGCCGAGCAGGCCGCTGGCATCGCGGTGCACGCCCTGATAACCGGGGTGGAAGATGCTTTGCAGGCCGCAGCGTGCATTCAGCGGGTTGAGCAGGCGTGCCAGGGAGTGGATCGGCGAGCGCAGGCCCAGGGTGTTGCGCAGGTCGATCATGCGCTGCAGTTGCGGCGCCCAGTCGCCCAGGGGAATAAATGCCAGGTTGCCTCGTTCGAACGCGGCGCCGACCTGCTGCCAGTTGCGGCACAGCGGGATCTGCAAGCCCTCCAGCAATTGCTCGGTGTACAGGCGGCCGGCGGTGTGTGCGCCGCCGCCGTGCATGAGGATGCGCACACCGTTCTGCGCCAGGCACTTGGCCGCCAGCAGGTACCACGGCAGGTGGCGCTTCTTGCCGGCATAGGTCGGCCAGTCGACATCCACGTTCAAGGCCGGGGCGTGCAGGCGCTCGCGCACCGCTTCGGTGAAGCCGGCGAGTTCTTCCGGGCTTTCTTCCTTGTGGCGCAGCAGCATCAGGAAGGCGCCGAGCTGGGTGTCTTCGACTTTTTCGTCGAGCAGCATGCCCATGGCTTCGCGGGCTTCTTCACGGGTGAGGTTGCGCGCGCCGCGCTTGCCTTTGCCCAGGATGCGCACGAATTGCGCAAATGGGTGCTCGGCAGGGGTTTCAAGGGTCAGCGGGGCAAAGTCGGTCATAAGCAATTCGTCGGCCTGGGCAGGCCCGCCAGCTTGGCGGCGAGTTTGGCGGGAGTGCCGTTGAACAGTTTGTTGAGGTGCAGGCTGTTGCCCTTTTCCGGGCCCAGCTTCAAGGCGGTGTACTTGATCAGCGGGCGCGTGGCGGGGGACAGCTGGAATTCGGCATAGAACTGGCGCAGCAGCGTGAGGATTTCCCAATGGTCCGGAGTCAACTCCAGCGTTTCGGCGACGGCCAGGGCGTGGGCCACCTCCGTCGACCACTCGTTCAGGTCGACGAGGTAGCCGTCCTTGTCCAGTTCCAGGGTGCGTGCGCCGACGGTCAGGGTATTCATAGCCAGGTGTTGACCTTGTCGTAGTCGATCGACAGTTGCACGAAACCCGGGTAGTCGACGCTGTCGGCCCAATCCGGCAGCGGCAGATTGCGCGCCAGCAGGTCTTCGGCCAGCACCAGGACCTTCACACCCTTGGTCTGCAGGGCCGGGTTGTGCAGCCCGTAGGCGCCGTCGCCGCAGAGCAGGATTGCATCGTCGGCGCCACAGATGCGCAGGCAACTGGCGAGGCGGCTGTCGGTGAACGGCGAGTGGGAAACCACATGTAAAGTCGACATCAGAGGGTCATCACCTGGTCGTAACGGTCAATCAGCGTGGAAATGGCGGCACTGTCCAATGGCTGGGCGCTGGCCGGGGAGATAAGCCCGCGCTCGGCCAGGCTGTGGCTGCAGACGAACACATCATCGATGCCGAACAGGCCCAGTGCCTGCAGGTTGGCGCTGAGGTCCTTCTGCTGCACGGCCTTGGCGTCCTGGTGCGACGCCAGCTGGAACACGCCGTCATCGAGGAACAGCAGGCCGATCGGCAGATCAAACGCGCCGCCGGCCAGCACGATATCCAGTGCTTCGCGCGCGCCCGGCCCGGACCACGGTGCCTGGCGGCTGATCACCAATAAGGATTTGGACATCTCACGGCCCTCCAAAACAGATCAGGCGGTCGGCGGCCTGGGCGGCGTCGTGCAATTGCCCCAGGCCCGACAGCGCCCACGGCGCACCCAGGTTCACTGCGCTGCGTTGATAGCGCGTGGCTTCCTCGGTGTTGAGCACGCCACGGCGCAACGCGGCGGCGATGCAGACCACACCGTCGAGTTGGTGCTGACTGACCCACTCGCGCCACTGGCGGGCGATGTCCTGCTCGTCCTGGGGCGCGACGATATTATTGGCAGCGCTGTAGACGCCGTCCTGATAGAAAAACAGCCGCACAATCTCATGCCCGCCGGCCAGCACCGCCTGGGCAAAGCGCAGGGCGCGGCGCGAGGAGGGCGCGTGGGCGGCGGAAAACACTGCAATCGCAAACTTCATGGAACACTCTGCAAGCAAACGTGGGCCAATGATAAAGCCGCCTGCACGAAAAAGCCCGCCGTGATCAAAACGGTCACCCCCGCTGATCGTTCTGACGATTGCCGGTCGGCGCCAGGCTGCCTAGTCTGTGGGAACCCGAAACACAACTGGAGTGTTCATGTCAGGTCCCTTGGCGTCCCTCAAAGTGCTGGATTTTTCCACCTTGCTGCCCGGCCCGTTTGCGTCATTGATGCTCGCCGACATGGGCGCCGAGGTGCTGCGTATCGAATCGCCCACGCGCATGGACCTGTTGCGGGTACTGCCGCCGCACGATCGCGGCACATCGGCGAGCCACGCCTACCTCAATCGCAACAAGCGCAGCCTGGCGCTGGACCTCAAGCAAGCCGAAGCGCTGGAGATCGTGCACGCGCTCGTCAAGGAGTACGACATCGTGCTCGAGCAGTTCCGCCCCGGGGTGATGGAGCGCTTGGGCCTGGGGTATGAAGCGTTGAAGGCGATCAACCCGCGGCTGATCTACGTCTCCATCACGGGTTACGGGCAGACCGGCCCCTACAAGGATCGTGCCGGGCATGACATCAATTACCTCGCCCTGGCCGGCGTCGCCAGCTATACCGGTCGCCAGGACAGCGGGCCGCTGCCCTTGGGCGTGCAATTGGCGGATGTGGGCGGCGGTTCGCTGCATGCGGTGGTGGGGCTGCTGGCGGCAGTGATTGCCCGGCAAACCAGTGGCCTCGGCCAGTACCTGGATGTGAGCATGACCGACTGCTCGTTCAGCCTGAATGCCATGGCTGGCGCCGGTTACCTGGCGTGTGGCGTCGAGCCGGCGTGGGAGGGGCATGTGCTCAATGGCGGCAGTTTCTACGACTATTACCGCTCGCGGGATGGGCGCTGGATGTCAGTCGGTAGCCTGGAACCCGGGTTTATGCAACAACTCTGCGCGGCATTGGGCCGCCCGGAGCTGGCGGCGCAAGGCTTGTCACCCCAGCCGCAGGAGCAACAAGCCCTGAAGCTGGCGCTGCAGGTCGAGTTCGAGAAGCGCAGTTTTGATGAGCTGTGCGCGTTGTTTGCCGGGGTGGACGCGTGTGTGGAGCCTGTCCTCGCTTTAAGTGAGGCGGTGGAGCATCCGCAGTTGAAGGCACGGGCGTTGGTCACCCAGGTGCCACGGGGCGATGGCTCGACCCAGGCGCAGATTGCCTGCCCGTTGAAGTTCTCCGAGGCATTGCCGCAGCCTAGGCATATCGGTGCCGCCGTAGGGGCGCACAGTGATGAAGTGCTGGCGGAGCTGGGCTTGAGTGCGCAGCGGATAGCCGATTTGCGGCAGGCCAAAGTTGTGGGGTGACTGAACAGCCGCTTTCGCGGCCAAGCCCGTTCCCACGTTTTGACCGCGCCCTATCCTCGTAATGCATTCAAATGGCGGGGTGGGCGTGCCTGCGAAGAGGCCCTCACTCCACCCGGGTTTCGCCGGTAAACACCAAAGTCTGCCGGCACCGCCTGCACAAATACCGCCGCCCTTGGGCCACCATCCCGTGGCGCTGTGACGAGAACGGAAAATCACTGTCCGCACACGGGCAACGGTAGATATAGCGCATCACCTGGCGGCGCTTGACTGCATAGGTGTGGCAACGGTCCGGCGGCAGTTCATAGACCCCGCGCATGATCAGTTGCCATTCCTCGCCATGCGGCTGGATGCGCTCGCCAAACAATTGGTGGGCGATCAGGTGCGCCACTTCATGAGCCACGGTCTGCTTGAGGAAGTGCTGGCTGTTTTCGCGGTAGAGCTGTGGGTTGAAGCGCAGCAGGTTCTCGTGCAAATGCGCGACACCGGCCTTCTGGCCCCGCAGCTTGAGGCTGACCTGGGGGCGTTTGAAGCTACGTTTGAAAAAGGATTCGGCTTGCAGGAAACAATCTTCGACGCGGGTATTGAGTTGCTCGGGCATGCTGACCATATCTCCAGAGACGTCCAGTATGCCGCAAAACCGGGTGTTTCCGAATCTGTCAGGCGCCGAATGGTCATGCATAACGCACAAAGCCACCTTGCGGCGGCTTTGCCTACCCCTTTGACCGGTCAGTTGGTATAGATCGGGCCGACGCCCAGCCCCCAGACAATCACGGTAAACGCCATGATTGCCACCAGGACCACCAGGCCCACGGCCAGTACCGAGCTGGAAAACAGGAAGCCCTCGTCGGGATCAATGCTCATGAAGGTGGGCAGCCCTACATACAGCAGGTACACCGTGTAGCAAATCGCCGCCGTCCCGACCACCATGCCCAGCCACATATGTGGGTAGAGCGCCGCCAGCCCGCCGATAAACAGCGGTGTCGCGGTGTAGGTGGCAAAGGCTACGCACCGCGCCATGCTGGGGTTGGCGTCGTAGGTGCGGGCCATCCAGTGAATGAACGCGCCCATCACTGCCACGCCGCCGAGCATGGCCGCGTACGACATGATGGTCATCCACAACGCGCTTTCCTGCGTCAGCATGACCGGCGCGCGGCTGCCGATCACCCAACCGACCCGGGTGGTACCGATAAAGGCGGACACGGCGGGGATCGCCGCGAGAATCAAGGTGTGAGTGAGGTACATGTGGCTGATGCTTTCTTCTTTATCGCCACGAATTTCCCGCCATTCCTGGTCGGGATGGGTAAACAGCCCCACGACGTGATGGATCATGCCAGTCACTCCTGTCGTTATTACCATCGCCCCCCATCGGAGCGCCCACCGGCCAATTGGCCTGAAAGGTCTGGATAGTGATGTGCGACCTCAAGTCGCAGTATAGGAAGGGATGACCGGAAAAACTGTAGGGCTTTAGAGCAAATCGCGCTGTAAACATTGGCCCTAATCGCGGTGAGGTCTGTGTACGCGTCGGCTTGCCGGCGATTGCGCTATAACGGGCTGCCACGGAACGGCAACCACCGCTATCGCCGGCGAGCCAGCGCCTACAATGGAACTCGGTGGTGCTTATCGGTAAAATACCGCGCTTTTCGTCACACACCTCTAGCGGATCCAAGCGCCATGGGCACTCTTACGGTCAATCAGAACAAACTGCAAAAACGCCTGCGTCGCCTGGCCGGTGAAGCGGTCGCCGATTTCAACATGATCGAGGATGGCGACAAGGTCATGGTCTGCCTCTCCGGCGGCAAAGACAGCTACACCATGCTTGACGTGCTGCTGCACCTGCAAAAGGTCGCGCCGATCCAGTTCGAGATCGTCGCCGTCAACATGGACCAGAAACAACCGGGTTTCCCTGAGCACGTGCTGCCGGCCTACCTCAAGGAGCTGGGCGTCGAGTACCACATCGTCGAGAAAGACACCTACTCGGTGGTCAAGGAGCTGATCCCGGAAGGCAAGACCACTTGCTCGCTGTGCTCGCGCCTGCGCCGTGGCACGCTCTACACGTTCGCCGATGAGATCGGCGCGACCAAGATGGCCCTGGGGCACCATCGTGACGACATCGTCGAGACCTTCTTCCTGAATATGTTCTTCAATGGCTCGCTCAAGGCCATGCCGCCCAAGCTGCGTGCCGATGACGGGCGCAACGTGGTGATTCGCCCGCTGGCGTATTGCAATGAGAAGGACATCCAGGCCTATTCCGACTTCAAGCAATTCCCGATCATCCCGTGCAACCTGTGCGGCTCCCAGGAAAACCTGCAGCGCCAGGTGGTCAAGGAGATGCTGGTGGACTGGGAGCGCAAGACCCCAGGCCGTACTGAAAGCATCTTCCGCAGCCTGCAGAACGTGATCCCGTCACAGCTGGCCGACCGCAACCTGTTTGACTTCACCAGCCTGAAGATTGATGAAACCGCCGCGTCGCGCTTCGTCAATGTTGTGAACCTCTGAGCCGATTCAACGCTCTGACACACGGCGCTTGCGGGCGCCGTTTTCAATTCCATTGCCAGGAGAGGGCATGCGCGATTACAAGTGGCTGCACGAATATTGTCTGAACCGCTTCGGTTCAGCGGCCGAGTTGGAAGCCCACCTGCCTGTACCCAAGACCCCGGCGCAGTTGCGCAAGATCAGTGATGACCGCTACCTGTCGACCCTGGCGCTGCGGGTCTTTCGCGCTGGCTTGAAACACAGCGTTGTCGACGCCAAGTGGCCGGCGTTCGAGCAAGTGTTCTTCGGCTTCGATCCGGAAAAAGTCGTGTTGATGGGCGCCGAGCACCTGGAGCGGCTGATGCAGGACACGCGCATCATCCGCCACCTGGGCAAGCTCAAGAGCGTGCCGCGTAACGCGCAGATGATCCTCGACATCGAGCAGGAAAAGGGCAGCTTTGGTGCGTTCGTCGCCGACTGGCCGGTGACCGATATCGTTGGGTTGTGGAAGTACCTGAGCAAGCACGGTCACCAATTGGGCGGGCTGTCGGCGCCGCGCTTTTTGCGCATGGTCGGCAAGGATACGTTTGTGCCGAGTTATGACGTGGTGGCCGCGCTGAATGCGCAGAAGATCGTCGACAAGGCGCCGACCAGCCTGCGCGACCTGGCGACGGTGCAGGGCGCGTTTAACCAATGGCATGCCGAGAGCGGCCGGCCGATGTGCCAGTTGTCGATGATGCTGGCTTACACAGTGAATCACTGACCGAGTTCTATCGTGGCGAGCGGGCTTGCCCCGCGTTGGGCTGCGTAGCGGCCCCAAAACCAAGCCCTGCTTTCTATCAGAAAGAATGCGGTGACTATTTCGGGGGCTGCTGCGCAGCCCAACGCGGGGCAAGCCCGCTCGCCACAACGTTATTCTGCCAGTCTTCGATTCAACTGATGCCGCCAGCGCACATACAGCAACGCCGTACAGAACACCGCCAGGCTCGCGAGCATCTCCAGCACACCGAACCACTGGCGGTTCGGGTCGTACGCTGCCAGCGCGCCCTTGATGAAATACAGGTTCACCACAAAGCACATCCACGAATGTCCGCGCGCGCTGGCCAGCAACATGCCCGGCGCGAGGATCAGCAGCGGTACCAGTTCGATCAGCAGGATCACCCACGGGCGGGCGCCGTGCAGGTCGGCGATGAACAGGTAGTACACGCAGAGCAACCCCACCAGGGCGAAAAACGCCAGCAGGCTCAGCGTGCGCGCGAGCTTGACCCGTGGCTCCAGCCACGCCTGGGGCGGCAGGACCTTAGGCTTTCTGGCCACGGCCGTTCTCCAGCAACGTGGCGGTGGTGGCGAGGCGCAGGCCGAGGGCGCGGCACAGGCTGATTTCGTGTTGATCGAGCAAGCGCTTGCCATCCGGCCCGGCATGGTGGCTGGCGCCATACGGAGTGCCGCCACCCTGGGTGTCGAGCAGTGCCTGTTCGCTGTACGGCAGGCCGGTGATCAGCATGCCGTGGTGCAGCAGCGGCAGCAGCATCGACATCAGCGTGGTTTCCTGGCCGCCGTGCAGGCTGGCGGTGGAGGTGAACACCCCGGCCGGCTTGCCGACGAGCGCGCCGGTGAGCCACAGGTTGCTGGTGCCGTCGAGGAAGTACTTGAGCGGCGCGGCCATATTGCCGAAGCGCGTCGGGCTGCCGAGGGCCAGGCCGGAACAGTGTTTCAAGTCATCGAGGCTGGCATACAGCGCGCCTTCCTCCGGGATGCTCGGCGCCACGGCTTCGCACTCGGTGGAGATCGCCGGCACGGTGCGCAAGCGCGCCTCCATCCCGCCTTGCTCGATGCCCCGGGCAATCTGCCGGGCCATTTCGCTCACCGAGCCATTGCGGCTGTAATACAACACCAGTACATACGGCGACGTCACGGCAGGATCTCCAGCACGTTTTCCGGCGGGCGGCCAATAATGGCTGTGTCGGCGGTTTCCAGGATCGGGCGTTCCATCAACTTCGGGTGCGCGGCGATGGCGGCAATCAATTGCGCTTCGCTGAGGCTGGCGTCGGCCAGGCCCAGGGCCTTGTATTCGTCTTCACCGGTGCGCAGCAGTTGCCGGGCGCTGATGCCGAGCTTGGCCAGCAAGGCCCGCAATTGCGCGGCGTCGAGCGGGGTTTCCAGGTAGCGCACCACGGTCGGGGCGAGGCCACGGGCTTCCAGCAGTTCGAGCGCACCGCGGGATTTCGAGCAGCGCGGGTTGTGATAAAGCGTCAGATCGGTCATGTGCGGGTCGCATCTTGCGTAAGGTGGCAGGTATTCTACCCGCGCTGCGCCCGGTCCTTAAACCGTTAGAGGCGTTAGGTCGCAGCCTACGTTCATTTTTGCGAAGGATTACCCCATGACTAGGCGACTGATCGGTGCATTGGCGATCATCACAACCCTGCTGCTCAGCGGCTGCGGTAATGACTACGGCGTTGACCAGAACGGCCAGAAGGTGGCGGCCGAGCGCCTGGACAAGCAATGGCTGGTGGTCAACTACTGGGCGGAATGGTGTGGCCCGTGCCGCACGGAAATCCCTGAACTCAACGCCTTGGCGGAGCAGTTGAAGGGGCAGGGCGTGGGCGTGTTCGGGGTCAACTTCGACAATGTGCAAGGCGCAGAGCTGAAGGAAGCCAGCGACAAGCTGGGCATCAAGTTCACGGTGCTGGCGCAGAACCCGGACGGGATCTTCGATATTCCGCGCAGCGAAGCATTGCCGGTGACCTACATCATCGATGACAAGGGTAAGGTGCGCGAGCAGTTGATGGGTGAGCAGACTGCAGAAGGCGTATTGGCCAAGCTCAAGGCCCTGCGCGGCTAAAGGCGGGCCCCGATCAAATGTGCGAGGGGGCTTGCTCCCGAACGCGGTGGCTCAGCCAATACACGTGCTGACTGACACACTGCCTTCGGGAGCAAGCCCCCTCCCACATTTAGACCTCAGCCATCTCTGGATGGAGTGGGTCAGCCTTCTTCCAGCCAGAGGCGGATGGGCTGGCCCTCGGCTGGCCAGAAGCGCGTCTGTTCGATCGGTGAGATGTCCCAGCGCTGCACCCCTTGCAGGGCCTGGAAGAAGCGGTGTTCCTGCTCCATCAGGGCCTCGGCGCAGAGTTTGCGGGTGCTGCCGATCTTGCCGAAGCTGAGCTTGTCGCCGTCAACGGTGTACGGCGCAAACCAGTGGTTGCAACCGCCATTGCCGTAGGCGCGCCCGTCGGCACCGAGAGTGACGGTCAGGTGCGCGTAATCCATCAGCGGCCGCTCACCAATCCACTCCACCACGTAGCTGTGATCCTGCTTGAGCCGGACCGCGTCACCGGCGCAACCCGTCAGGGCTGCACCGAGGGCGGCGAGCAGAAGCAGGCCTTTCATTGCGCGGCCTGCTGGCATTTCGGGCAGCGGTGTTTGTCGCCCTCGCTGGCCCAACCCAGTTCCTTGATACGCGCATTGGCGGCCGGTTGCAGCGGCTCTTTGGTCAGCTTGGTTTCCACCGCGAATTCAAACTCCAGCACGGCGTCGCAGCTGTCGCAGTTGACCTTCCAGGTGTGAATTTCCAGTTCGCCGAATTTCGGCCCCTGGGCCATGGCGACCCATTGGCCTGCCGGGCGGATGGAGTAGCGCGTGTCACCTTCGACGGTCAGGCGCATCGACAGGGTTTTGCTGCCTCGCAGGGTGACGATCAGCACGTCGCCGTGCTTGATCGAGCCACCGTTGCCGGTGACCTGGTAACGGCCCGGCACCAGGGCGCGGCATTCGATCAGGGTGTGTTGCGGGCTCAGCAAGCTGAAGCGGAAATCGTGTTCGGCCATGGATCCTCCAAATAGGCGCGGCATCCTATCACGGGTGCCTGCCGATCATGCGCCTGGTATATGACCGCTGATCATCCTTCGACACGGTTCTGGGCGCGGCCATCGGCCCACGCTGCAATGTTCGCCAGGGTCGTGCCAGCAATCGCCGCCAGGGCCTCGCGGGTGAGGAAAGCCTGGTGCGCGGTGATGATCACGTTGGGGAAGGTCAGCAGGCGCGCGAGTACATCGTCCTGAAGCGGCAGGTCGGAGCGGTCCTCGAAAAACAGCTGGGCTTCTTCCTCATACACATCCAGGCCGAGGTAGCCGAGCTGGCCGTCCTTGAGCGCCTCGATCAGTGCCGGCGTGTCGACCAGGCCACCGCGACCGGTATTGATCAGCATCGCGCCGGGTTGCATCTGTGCCAGCGAACGCGCGTTGATCAGGTGTTTGCTGTCGGCAGTCAACGGGCAGTGCAGGCTGATGATCTGCGCTTCGGCGAGCAGTTCGGGCAGGCTCACGTAGCGGGCGCCGAGGGCCTCGACCTGCGGGTTGGGGAAGGGGTCGTAGGCGAGCAACTGGCAACCGAAGCCGGCCATGATCTTGGCGAACGTGGCGCCGATCTGCCCGGTGCCGACCACACCGACGGTCTTGCCCACCAGGTCGAAACCCGTCAGGCCGTGCAAGCTGAAATCGCCATCGCGGGTGCGGTTATAGGCGCGGTGCAGGCGGCGATTGAGGGCGAGGATCAGCGCCACTGCATGTTCGGCCACCGCATGGGGCGAGTAGGCGGGCACACGCACGATGGTCAGGCCCAGGCGCTGGGCGGCCGGCAGGTCCACATGGTTATAGCCGGCCGACCGCAGGGCGATCAGCCGTGTGCCGCCCAGGGCCAATTGCTCCAGCACCGGCGCGCTGAGGTCGTCATTGATAAACGCGCAGACCACGTCGTGATGTTCGGCCAGGGCCACGGTGTCGAGGTTGAGCCGGGCCGGTTGGAACTGCAGCTCCAGGCCATCGGGCAAGGGCTCGCCGAGAAAGCTGTCGCGGTCGTAGGTTTGGCTGCTGAAAAGAATCACGCGCATTGAATAGCTCCCTGCGATCGTAGAATGGTTGCGTTGCTCGTAGGCGCGACTTGCTGCAGCAAGTGTGTTGCAGAGGGGGTGTCGTGGCGAGCAAGCGCTCTCGCCACCTCCCTTGGCACAGCAATCGCGCTCCTACAGCGGTGTTCAGGCGCTGACCCGCGCTTCACTGGCGAGCCGGGCGATAGCCATGTCCAGTTCGTCCAGCGCGTGCATGGCCTTGGCGTCGTCCTGCTTGAGCAGGGTTTCGGCACGTTGGCAGGCCGCGCGCAGCTGTGGCACGCCACAATAGCGAGTGGCGCCATGCAGGCGGTGGACGCGTTCGATCAGGGCGTTGTTGTCATTGGCATCACGGGCGACGTTGATAGCCAGGCGGTCGGCTTCCAGCGACGCCAGCAGCATGGCGAGCATGTCGGCGGCGAGGTCGGTCTTGCCGGCGGCCAGGCGCAGGCCTTCTTCGTGGTCCAGCACCGGCAGTTGCTCGCGAGGGCCGAGGCCATCGGCGCTGCGTTCCGGGCCCTGGTTGCGCAGGGCCAGGCCGGTCCATTTCAACACCACCTGCGCCAGTTGCCGCTCGCTGATGGGTTTGGTCAGGTAATCGTCCATGCCACTTTGCAGCAGCGCGCGTTTTTCGTTGGCCATGGCGTGGGCGGTGAGGGCGACCACCGGCAACGGCGTACCGTGCCGCTCGCTTTCCCACTGGCGAATCGCCTCGGTACTCTGGCGACCGTCCATGCCGGGCATTTGCACGTCCATCAGCACCAGGTCGAAGGTGTCCTGCTTCACCGCGTCGACGGCCGCATAGCCGCTTTCCACGGCACGCACCCGTGCGCCCATGTCTTCGAGCAGGGTTTGCACCAGCAAAAGGTTGGCCGGGTTGTCATCCACACACAGCACGCGCGGTGCACGGCTGGACAGCGGCTCGCCAGGTTCGCTGCGCGAAGGGCGTGGGCTGATCAGGTCGGACAGCGCCCTGCGCAGCTTGCGCGTGCAAGCCGGCTTGGCCTGCAACTGGCTGTTGGGGTTGGGCACCGACTGGTTGAACAGCATCTGCTCGGTGGTCGGGCACAGCACCAGCACTTTGCAGCCCAGGTGTTCGAGGTCCCACAGGTGTTGGTTGAGGCGTTCCGGCGGAATGTCATTGGCGGTCACGCCGAGCACCGCAAGATCGATGGCCTGGTCGGTCTGATGCGCGCTGGTGATGCCGTTGGTCAGGCTTTCGAGACTGTTAAACGGCGTGACCTGCAGGCCACAGTCTTCGAGTTGGTGCTGCAAGGCCTGACGCGCCAGTTCGTGGTTTTCCAGGACGGCCACGCGATGGCCCAGCAGCGGCGCACACGGCAGGTCTTCGACATCGTCGCGGGTCTTGGGCAGGTTGAGGCTGATCCAGAATTCCGAGCCTTCGCCGGGCGTACTGTCGACGCCGATTTCACCGCCCATCTGCTCGATCAGGCGCTTGGAAATCACCAGGCCCAACCCGGTACCCCCGGGCTGGCGCGACAACGAGTTGTCGGCCTGGCTGAAGGCCTGGAACAACGCGCGCACGTCCTGGCTGGACAGGCCGATGCCGGTGTCCTGCACGCTGATGCGCAGTTGTACGCTGTCTTCCTGCTCGTCCTCGATCATCGCCCGGGCGACGATGGTGCCTTCACGGGTGAACTTGATCGCATTGCTGATCAGGTTGGTCAGGATCTGCTTGAGGCGCAGCGGGTCGCCGACCAGTGCCAGCGGGGTGTCGCGGTACACCAGGCTGACCAGTTCGAGCTGCTTGGCGTGCGCGGCGGGGGCGAGGATGGTCAGGGTGTCCTGCAGCAGATCGCGCAGGTTGAACGGGATACTGTCGAGCACCAGCTTGCCGGCTTCGATTTTCGAGAAATCGAGGATCTCGTTGATGATGCCCAGCAGGTTGTCGGCGGATTTTTCGATGGTGCCCAGGTAGTCCAGCTGGCGTGGGGTCAATTCACTTTTTTGCAGCAGGTGGGTAAAGCCGAGGATGCCGTTGAGCGGCGTGCGGATTTCATGGCTCATATTGGCCAGGAACTCGGACTTGATGCGGCTGGCTTCCAGCGCCTCTTTGCGCGCCAGGTCCAGCTCGATATTCTGGATTTCAATGGTTTCCAGGTTCTGGCGCACGTCTTCAGTGGCCTGGTCGATGCTGTGTTGCAACTCTTCCCGGGCGTTCTGCAGGGTCTCGGCCATGCGGTTGATGCCCGAGGCGAGCTGGTCCAGTTCCTGGCTGCCGAGGGCGGGCAGGCGGGTTTCCAGGTTGCCGTCCTTGAGCTGGGCCACGGCTTGTTTGATCAAGCCGATCGGGGAATTGATCGTGCGGCTGATCCGCAGCGCCAGGGCCGCGGTGCAGATCAGTCCGATGGCGATCAGCAGCAGGCTGGCGAACAGACTGCGGTAGCCACGCAGCAACATGCCATTGTGGGACAGCTCCACCTCGACCCAGCCAAGCAGGCGGTCGGCTTCATCGGGAATCAGGTCGCCGGCGAGGTTGCGATGGCGGCCAAACACTGGAAGCAGGTACCGCGTGGCGTCATTGCCGGTGCGCTGCAGCAAGTGCGAGCTGTTGCCGACCGGCGGCTGGTTGAGCATGGTCGGGCCGGCGTGGGCGAGGGACGCGCGGTCTGGGGCGAGGAAGGACACGGCGCGTACGTCCGGCTGTTCCAGGGATTGCGTGGCGATGCGCTCCAGCAGATCCGTGTTGCGCGCGCTCAAGGCGGGTGCCACCAGCGGTGCCAGCTGCTCGGCGATCATTTCGCCGCGCTGCAGCAATTGCGACTGCAGTTCCGAGAGCTGCATCCAGGTGAAATAGCCCCCCAACAACGAGGCCATCAGGCTGGTCGGTAATAAGGTGAGCAACAGTACGCGGCCCTTTATCCCCATTCTTCTAAGCACGCCACTCTCCTGCTACCACAGTGTTATCGAATTTCTGCACGGGCATCCGGCCCGCACCACTTGCGCAGTGTAGCCATTTGCACGGCGAGGAATCTTGCAAATTAGTGACATACGGCAATCTTCGCGCCATTTGGCGCCGGGTGGCGATTGCCTGGCGCGGGGTAATCTTGAATAATCAGTCATTGAGAATGACTTGCAGACGCTAATGAATCCCGCAGCAGTTGGCCTACCCAGTATCCTGACCATCGAAGACGATCCCGTGCTCGGCGCCTACGTGCATGAGCACCTGGGCCGCTGTGGTTTCCAGGTCACCTGGTGCCAGAACGGCCAGCAAGGCCTGCAGATGGCCCGCGACCAGGCGTTCGACGTGGTGTTGATGGATATCCTGCTGCCGGGGCTGGATGGCCTGTCGATCCTGACCCACCTGCGCCAGAGCCATTCGATCCCGGTGATCCTGATGTCGGCCCTGGGCGCCGAAGCCGACCGCGTCAGTGGTTTTCGCCTGGGCGCCGACGATTACTTGCCCAAGCCGTTCAGCATGATCGAGCTGCGCGTGCGCATCGAAGCCATCCTGCGTCGAGTGGCCCTGGATCGGCGCCCGCTGCCGAGCCTCACCCTGGCGCGCGATGACGCACGCACGCTGCGTTTTGACGATGAACTGTGCGACGTCTTCTACCAGCAACACTGGGCCGGGCTGACCCGCAGCGAATACCGCCTGCTCGAAACCCTGCACCGCAATGGCGAAGAAGTGCTCAGCAAGGCCTTCCTCTACCAGCATGTGCTGCAACGTGGCTATGCGCCTCACGACCGCAGCCTCGATATGCATATCAGCCAGATCCGCCGCAAGCTCAAGGCCATCGGCTATGCCGAGCGCGAAGTGCGCACGGTGTGGGGCAAGGGTTATGTGCTGAGTGCTCTTGATGACGGACTTTGATCGTCCGTTGCAGCGGTTGCCGGGCAAGCACTCGTTATTCTGGAAACTGGCCTGCCTGCTGATCGCCTTCTGTCTGCTGATGATCTGGCTCAGTTGGTCCTGGGGCCGCTACATGGAAGAGCAGAACGCCTATCTGGCCGAGGAACCCCGCGAAATTCTCAAGGGCTACGCGGCAGGCGCCGAGCTGGCGTGGAGTACCCAGGGACGTGCCGGGGTGGACGCATGGTTGCAGGTCATGGCCAAGCGCGAGTCGACCTGGATCGGTGTGATCGGCAACGACTTGCAATCGCTGAGCAGTACGCCGCTGGCGGTCAAGGAAAGCCAGCGCCTGACTTTCCTGCGTGGCCTGGAATGGCCGGTCAGCCGGCATGTCAAAGGCCTGCCGTGGTTGAAAATCCCATTCCCCGTGGACCCCAACGCTGGCTCGCTGGTGATCGAGTTGCCGCAGCGCTTCATGCCGGGGCGTTATCAACTGTTCTGGCGGGTGGTGACCAACGGTGTGATCCCCGGCCTGTTTACCTTGTTGCTGTGTGTGGGCTTGTACCGGCTGCTGATCATGCCGCTCAACCAACTGCGCGAGCAGGCCAATGCCTGGCGTGCCGATCAGTTGAATACGCGGCTGTCCCACGCGGCCACCAGCCGTCAGGATGAACTGGGCGAGCTGGGCCGGGCTTTCGACCAGATGTCCGAGCGCCTGCAAGGGACCGTGCTACTGCAGCAGCAATTGCTGCGAGACATGTCCCATGAACTGCGCACCCCGTTAAGCCGCCTGCGTGTGGCCTGTGACAGTGAGCAGGACCTGGCGCAACTGCGCGAGCGACTTGGCCGCGAGATTGACGCGATGCAGCGCCTGGTGGAAGACAGCCTGCAACTGGCCTGGCTGGACACCGAGCGGGCGCCGTTGCCGCAGGAAGACATCCAGCTCCAGGCGCTGTGGGACATGTTGCGCGAAAACGCGTGCTTTGAAAGTGACTGGTCGCCGTCGCGCCTGCCGTGTCTGCTGGGCGCCGATTGCTGGGTGCGTGGCAACCTGAATACCCTGGCCCAGGCCCTGGAAAATATCCTGCGCAATGCCATCCGGCATTCGCCAGTGGACGGTATTGTCAGCCTGGACGGGCAGCGTGATGGCGAGTACTGGCACCTTTGGCTGGAAGATCAGGGTGGGGGGATCGACGAGCAGGACCTGGAGCGAATCTTCGCGCCCTTTACCCGCCTGGACGGTTCACGCCCCGGCGACGGTGGCTTCGGCCTGGGCTTGAGCATCGCGCGCAACGCCGTGCAGCGCCAGGAAGGCAGCCTGTGGGCGGAAAACACCGGCAGCGGCCTGCGCGTGCACCTGCGTCTGCGGGCGCGCTAACTTCACGCGCGACGCTGTTTGCGCTTCTTCCATTGGTGCGCCACCCACCAGCGCCAATAGAGCATGGTCAGGCAATAGGCCAGCGCCCCCAACACCAGCCCCAATACCACCGAACCCAGCAGAAAGGGCTGCCACAAGGTACTCAGTTGGCTGCTGATCCATTCCCAGGTGAGGTCATCGGGCAGGCTGCGTGGCGGTACATTCATCAACCACGCGCCGGTCAGGTAGGTGCAAATAAACACCACCGGCATGGTGATCGGGTTGGTCAGCCACACCAGGCTGACGGCGATGGGCATATTGCCGCGCACCGTAATCGCCAGGATGGCCGCGAGCAGCATCTGCAACGGGATCGGGATAAAGGCCGCGAACAGGCCGACCGCCATGGCCCGGGCCACCGAGTGCCGGTTCAGGTGCCAGAGGTTCGGGTCATGCAGCAGCGTGCCGAGAAACTGTAATGACTTGTGTTCCCTGATACTGGTCGGGTCGGGCATGTACCGTTTGAATAAGCGCCGGGGCATAAGGGGTCCAGGTCAGTTCGAGGGGCAAGTATGCCCGCATTCTATAAACAGAAAATTCAGACTTTGTGACAAAACATCATAGGCGCTGCCCGGCAACCCGCTAAGACTGAGTGGATCACTTGCAAAGGATGATTCATGAAGACAGGGATGTTTGCGCTGGCGCTGGGGTTGCTGGCCTTGCGTTGGTTACCGGCGCTGCCGTCGACGGGATGGCTGGTGATGCTGCTGGTGGTGGCGCTGATGCTGTTGCCGTTTCGCACCTACCCGCTGGCGTTCTTGCTGTTCGGTTTGAGCTGGGCTTGCCTCAGCGCGCAATCGGCCCTGAATGATCGTCTCGACCCGGCGCTGGACGGCCAGACCCGCTGGGTCGAAGGGCGGGTCACCGGGTTACCGCAACGAACAGGCGAGGGCGTACGTTTTGAACTGACCGACAGCCGCTCGCGAAAGGCGCGGCTGCCCACGCGTATTCGCGTGTCCTGGCGGGGCGGGCCCGAGGTGCGCAGTGGCGAGCGCTGGCGCCTGGCAGTCAGCCTCAAGCGGCCCTCGGGCCTGCTGAATTTTCATGGGTTCGATCAAGAGGCCTGGCTGTTGGCCCAGCGCATCGGTGCCACCGCGTCGGTGAAGGACGGCGAGCGCCTGGCGCCGGCGCGCAATGCCTGGCGCGACAGCGTGCGCCAGCGTCTGCTGGCGGTGGATGCCCAAGGTCGCGAGGCGGGCCTGGCTGCGTTGGTGTTGGGCGACGGTTCGGGGTTGGCGGCCGAAGATTGGCAGGTCTTGCAGGCTACCGGCACCGTGCACCTGCTGGTGATTTCCGGCCAGCATATTGGCCTGCTGGCGGGGCTGGTCTACGGACTGATCGCCGGGTTGGCGCGCTACGGGTGCTGGCCGCGCACCTGGCCGTGGCTGCCATGGGCGTGCGGCCTGGCATTCGGCGCAGCCCTGGGGTACGGCCTGTTGGCAGGGTTCGGCGTGCCGGTCCAGCGTGCGTGTGTGATGGTCGGGTTGGTGCTGGTGTGGCGTTTGCGCTTTCGTCACCTGGGGGTGTGGTGGCCATTGTTGCTGGCGCTTAATGGCGTGCTGATCCTGGAGCCATTGGCCAGTTTGCAGCCAGGCTTCTGGTTGTCCTTTGCCGCGGTGGCGGTGCTGATCCTGGCCTTCGCCGGGCGGCTGGGGCCCTGGAGTGTGTGGCAGGCATGGACCCGACCGCAGTGGCTGATCGCCATCGGCCTGTTTCCGGTATTGCTGGTGCTGGGGTTGCCGATCAGCCTGAGTGCACCGTTGGCCAATCTGGTGGCGGTGCCCTGGATCAGCCTGGTGGTATTGCCGCTGGCCTTGCTGGGGACTGCCTTGCTGCCGTTGCCGTGGTTGGGGGAGAGCCTGTTGTGGCTGGCCGGCGGTGCATTGGCCGGGCTGTTCGAGGGCCTGGCCTGGCTCGCCGGACTGCAGCCGGCGTGGGTCCCGGCCGAGGTGCCGCTGGGTTACTGGTGGTTGAGCCTGCTGGGCACGGTGCTGCTGTTGTTGCCCAACGGTGTGCCGTTGCGCCTGCTGGGGTTGCCGATGCTGCTGCTTGCCGTCTTTCCGCCGCAGGAGCGGGTGCCCCATGGGCAGGTGGACGTGGTTCAGCTGGATGTCGGGCAGGGGCAATCCCTGATCCTGCGAACCCGCCATCACACCTTGCTCTACGATGCCGGCCCGCGTACCGGAACATTTGACCTCGGCGCGCGGGTGGTGCTGCCGTCGCTGCGAAAGTTCGGGGTCGACAGGCTCGACATGATGTTGCTCAGCCATGCCGATGCGGATCACGCGGGCGGCGCGGCGGCGATTGCCGGGGGCATGCCGATCCAGCGTGTGGTGGGCGGTGAAGTCGAAGGCCTGCCGGCGTTCCTCGGCACCCAGCCTTGCGTCAGCGGTGAGCAATGGCAGTGGGACGGTGTTTCATTCGAGCTGTGGCAATGGTCAGGCGCCGACAACGGTAACGCGAAGTCCTGCGTGCTGCAGGTGCAGGCGAATGGCGAGCGCCTGTTGCTCACCGGCGACATTGATCGCGCCGCCGAACAGGCTTTCCTGGCTTCGCCGCTGGCCGTGCCGACCGATTGGCTGCAAGCGCCCCACCATGGCAGCCGCAGTTCGTCTTCGAAGGCCTTCCTGCAGCGATTGGCACCCGGTTCGGTGCTGATATCGCGGGGGCGTGGCAACGCGTTCGGCCATCCCCATCCGCAGGTGCTGCAGCGCTATCAGGCGCTGGGCAGCCAGGTCTACGACAGTGCCGAGCAGGGGGCCGTGCGCCTGCAGCTGGGGGCCTTTGCAGCACCGGTTGTTGCGCGCAGTCAACGCCGGTTCTGGCGCGAGGGGTTACCCTGATCGTACCGTCGACCGCTGCATGGCCGGCGGACCCCGCCGGCGAACCTATATGGTAAAGTGGCGCACTTTTTCGAGGGGACATTCACTGTGTGGGAATTGGTCAAATCCGGCGGCTGGATGATGTTGCCGATCATCATGAGTTCCATCGCCGCACTCGGCATCGTCGCCGAACGCCTGTGGACCCTGCGCGCCAGCCGCGTCACCCCCGAGCATCTGCTGGGGCAGGTCTGGGGCTGGATCAAGAACAAACAGTTGGACAAGGACAAGCTCAAGGAACTGCGGGCCAACTCGCCGCTGGGTGAGATCCTCGCCGCGGGCCTGGCCAACTCCAAGCATGGTCGCGAGATCATGAAGGAGTGCATCGAGGAAGCCGCGGCCCGCGTCATCCATGAACTGGAACGCTATATCAACGCCCTCGGCACCATCGCCGCCATGGCGCCGTTGCTGGGGCTGCTGGGCACGGTATTAGGCATGATCGATATTTTCAGCTCGTTCATGGGCTCGGGCATGACCACCAACGCCGCGGTGCTGGCCGGTGGTATTTCCAAGGCCTTGATCACCACGGCCGCAGGCCTGATGGTCGGTATTCCTTCGGTGTTCTTCCATCGCTTCCTGCAACGCCGCATCGATGAACTGGTGGTTGGCATGGAGCAGGAAGCCATCAAGTTGGTGGAAGTGGTGCAGGGCGACCGTGATGTGGACTTGGTCGAGGGCAGAGCGTGAAATTTCGCCGCAAGCAACGGGAAAATGTCGATATCAACCTCGCGTCGCTGATCGACGTGGTGTTCATCCTGCTGCTGTTTTTTGTCGTCACCACCACGTTCACCCGACAAACCCAGCTGCGTGTCGACTTGCCGGAAGCCGTGAGCGGTTCGCCGGCCGAAGACCAGCAAGTCAAGCAACTCGACATCGCCATCAGCGCCGACGGGGTGTTCTCGGTGAATAACCAGTTGCTCGAGAAAAACGACCTCAATAGCCTGATGGACGCGCTGCAGAAGGAATCCGGCGGTGATACCAAGATGCCGCTTTCGATCAGTGCAGACGGCAAGACCCAGCACCAGGCCGTGATCACCGCCATGGACGCGGCCGGCAAGCTCGGCTTCAGCCATCTGCGCATGACCACTGTCGAGGCGGCGAGCCAACCCTGATGGCCATGTCCGATCGTTTGCTCAAGGCCTGGTACACCGGCCATCCGGCGCTCGCCTTGTTGCGGCCGCTGGAATCCCTGTATCGCCGCGTGGTGCAGCGCAAGCGTGCGCGATTCCTGGCGGGCGAGGGCGAGATCTACCAGTCGCCTGTGCCGGTGGTGGTGGTCGGCAATATCACCGTGGGTGGCACCGGCAAGACGCCGTTGATCCTGTGGCTGATCGAACACTGCCGGCGCAGCGGTTTGCGCGTTGGCGTGGTCAGTCGTGGGTATGGTGCCAAGCCGCCGCAGCTGCCGTGGCGGGTCGAGGCCAGTCACAGCGCCGACGTGGCTGGTGATGAGCCGCTATTGATCGTGCAGCGCTGCGGTGTCCCATTGATGATCGACCCCGACCGCAGTCGCGCGGTCCGGGCCCTGCTGGCGAGTGAAACCCTGGACTTGATCCTCTCCGACGACGGCCTGCAGCATTACCGCCTGGCCCGTGACCTGGAACTGGTACTGATCGACGCCGCCCGTGGCCTGGGCAATCGCCGCTGCCTGCCGGCCGGACCGTTGCGCGAGCCGGTGGAGCGCCTGCAGAGTGTCGATGCGTTGCTGTACAACGGCGCCGTCTCGGACCGTGAGGACGGCTTCGCCTTTCACCTGCAACCCAGCGCATTGATCAACCTGCAGAGCGGCGAGCGCCAGCCGGTCGATTACTTCCCGGCGGGCCAGCAGGTACACGCGGTCGCCGGCATCGGCAACCCGCAACGTTTCTTCAATACCCTTGAAACGCTACACTGGCAGCCAATACCCCATGCTTTTGCCGACCACGCGCCCTACAGCGCCGAGGTCCTGAACTTTACGCCGTCATTGCCGCTGGTCATGACCGAGAAGGACGCGGTGAAGTGCCGCGCCTTTGCCCGGCCAGACTGGTGGTACCTTGCAGTGGATGCCGTGCCGTCGCCAGCGTTCGTCGCCTGGTTCGACACGCAGTTGATGCGTCTGCTGCCCGCTCGTCTCTTGCCTTAAACGCCGTTATCCAGGAAACACTCATGGACACCAAATTGCTCGACATCCTCGCTTGCCCGATCTGCAAAGGCCCGCTCAAGCTCAGCGCCGACAAAACCGAGCTGATCAGCAAAGGCGCCGGCCTGGCTTACCCGATCCGTGATGGCATCCCGGTGATGCTGGAAAGCGAAGCCCGCACCCTGACTACCGACGAGCGCCTGGATAAATGACCACAGCCTTTACCGTTGTCATTCCGTCGCGCTACGCCTCGACCCGGCTGCCGGGCAAACCGCTGCAACTGATCGGCCACAAGCCGATGATCCAGCTGGTGTGGGAGCAGGCCTGCAAGAGCAGCGCCGAGCGCGTGGTGGTGGCTACCGATGATCCACGCATCATCGACGCCTGCAAAGGTTTCGGCGCCGAAGCGGTGCTGACCCGCGAGGACCACAACTCCGGCACCGACCGCCTGGCTGAAGTGGCCACCCAGCTGGGCCTGGCCCCGGATGCGATCGTGGTCAACGTGCAGGGGGACGAGCCGCTGATCCCGCCGAGCGTGATCGATCAGGTGGCCGCCAACCTGGCCGCCCATGGCGAAGCGCGCATGGCCACGCTTGCGGAGCCGATCGAAGACATCGACACACTGTTCAACCCCAATGTGGTCAAGGTGGTCAGTGACATCAATGGCCTGGCGCTGACGTTCAGCCGTTCGACCTTGCCGTGGGCCCGCGATGCCTTTGCCAAGCAGCCTGACGTGTTGCCGCAAGGCGTGCCGTATCGCCGCCATATCGGCATCTACGCCTATCGCGCCGGCTTCCTGCATGACTTCGTCAGCTGGGGCCCGTGCTGGCTGGAAAACACCGAATCGCTGGAACAACTGCGTGCCCTGTGGCACGGCGTGCGTATCCACGTGGGCGATGCCCTGGAAGCGCCTCCTGCCGGCGTCGATACCCCGGAAGACCTTGAGCGCGTCCGGCGCCTGCTGGGGGCTTGATGGAAGTTCTGTTTGTCTGCCTGGGCAATATCTGCCGCTCGCCGACTGCCGAAGGTGTGCTGCGCCATAAATTGCGCGAAGCCGGGCTGGCGGGGCAGGTGGAAGTGGCCTCGGCCGGTACCGGTGAATGGCATATCGGCAACCCGCCCGACCAGCGCAGCCAGCGTACAGCGTTGGTTCGCGGCTACGACTTGTCGGCGCAACGTGCCCAGCAGGTATCACGTGCCGACTTTGCGCGCTATGACCTGATCCTCGCGATGGACAACAGCAACCTGCGCAATCTCAAGGCCCTGCAGCCAGCGCAGGGCAAGGCCGAGCTGGACCTGTTCCTGCGCCGCTTTGAGGCTGAAGTCGACGAAGTGCCGGACCCTTACTACGAAGGCGAACAAGGCTTCGAGCGGGTGCTGGACCTGATCGAGCGCGCCTGTGACTTATTGGTGATCGAATTGAAGGGGCGGTTATGACCTTGCAGGTGCTTGCGCAGGTATCGCTCAAGCCATTCAACAGCTTTGGCATCGATGTGCGTGCCCAGCTGTTCGCCGAAGCGCACAGTGACGACGACGTGCGCGAGGCCCTGGCCTACGGCGCCGCGAATGCATTGCCGGTGCTGGTCATCGGTGGCGGCAGCAACCTGCTGCTGACCCAGGATATTCCTGCACTGGTCCTGCGTATGGCCACCCAAGGCATCCGCGTGCTCAGCGATGACGGCGTGCAGGTGGTGGTTGAAGCCGAAGCGGGCGAAGCCTGGCACCCATTCGTGCTGTGGACCCTGGCGCAGGGCTTCTGCGGTCTGGAAAACCTCAGCCTGATCCCTGGTACGGTGGGCGCTGCCCCCATGCAGAACATCGGTGCCTACGGTGTAGAGATCAAGGACGTATTCGCCGGCCTGACTGCCCTGGACCGGCACACGGGCGAGCTGCGCGATTTCAGCCTGCCAGAGTGCAACTTTGCCTACCGCGACAGCCTGTTCAAGCACGAGACCGGGCGCTGGCTGATCCTGCGGGTGCGCTTTGCCCTGAGTCGCGCCAGCCACCTCAAGCTCGACTACGGCCCGGTGCAGCAGCGCCTGGCCGAGCAGGGCATCACCGAGGCGACGCCAAGTGATGTCAGTCGGGCAATCTGCAGCATTCGTCGCGAGAAACTGCCGGACCCGGCGGAGCTTGGCAATGCCGGCAGCTTCTTCAAGAACCCGTTGGTGTCCCAGGCGCTGGCTGCGCAACTGCAGGAGCTGTACCCGGACCTGGTGGCGTATCCCCAGGCCGATGGGCAGATGAAACTCGCTGCCGGCTGGTTGATCGACAAGGCAGGCTGGAAGGGTTTTCGCGAAGGCGATGCGGGCGTGCACAAGTTGCAGGCGCTGGTGCTGGTCAACTATGGCGCTGCGTCAGGGCACGACATTGCCAACCTGGCCAGGCGTATCCAGCAGGATATCGCCGAGCGCTTCAAGGTCGACCTGGAAATGGAACCCAACCAGTACTGAACCGCTGAAAACAAAAATGCCCCGTATCTTTCGATACGGGGCATTTTTTATTGCGCGGATGAATCAGTCATCGCGGCTCATGATGCCGAAGATCTGCAACAGGCTGATAAACAGGTTGTAGATCGACACATACAGGCTGATGGTCGCCATGATGTAGTTGCGCTCACCGCCGTGGATGATGGCGCTGGTCTGGAACAGGATGCACACCGAGGAGAACAGCACAAAACCTGCGCTGATCGCCAGTTGCAGGCCGCTGATCTGGAAGAACATGCTGGCGAGCACGGCGGCCAGCAGTACGAAGAAGCCCGCGGTGATGAAGCCACCCAGGAAGCTCATGTCCTTGCGGGTAATCAGCACGTAGGCCGACAGACCACCAAACACCAGGGCCGTCATGGCAAACGCCGAGCTGACCACTTCCGCGCCGCCGGCCATGCCGAGGTAACGGTTGAGGATCGGGCCGAGGATAAAGCCCATGAAACCGGTCAAGGCAAACGCCGACACCAGGCCCCAGGCCGAGTCACGCAGCTTGTTGGTCAGGAAGAACAGACCGTAGAAGCCGATCAGCACGACAAAGATGTTCGGGTAGCCGACGCGCATCTGTTGGGCCACGAACGCCATCACGCCGCTGAAGGCGAGGGTGAGGGCGAGCAAGCCATAGGTGTTGCGCAACACGCGGCTGACTTCAAGCTGCTCAGCCTGCGCGTTACCATTCACTGCGTAATTCTGTTCGCGCATGGCGACACTCCTTCGGTTTTGAAACGTTCAGTCGCAAAGATCATAACAGACGCTCTGTAACAAGCGATGGCGAGAGTTTGACAGTGTGTTTCATTCGGGTATTATGGCGCCCGCTGAGACGGGATAGGCTACTATAATCCTGTGATGCACAAGGGAAATTGGCAGAGTGGTTGAATGCACCGGTCTTGAAAACCGGCGGACGTTAATAGCGTCTCCAGGGTTCGAATCCCTGGTTTCCCGCCAAGATTCAAACGAAAGCCCCGCAATGCGGGGCTTTTGTGTTTCTGGCGGTTGGCGGCTCTTTTAGTTAAAGCCCCGATCGTTTGCGCATCGTCTCAGGCAGTTTCCGCAACGCGATGTCAGCGGGTCGGTTTCAGGGTCTCCCCAGCATGTCTGCACCGGGCCGGGATTTAATCTGTAGAGCTCTTCGCAAGCTCCACTGCGGCGGTGATGGCTGCTCTGGCTTGAGGGCTGTTCTTCCAGCAAGTCGAGCCTAATGCCTCGGATGCTCGCGCCAGAATGTCACCCACATCTGATTTTCGAAGTTCGGCGAGCGATTCGATACCCATTTGCTCAAGTCGAGTAATTACCGTTGGCCCTATACCTTTGAGTGCGAGCAGAGCGGTTCTTTCATCCAATGAAAACGGCACTGTAAATTCTTTTTTTACCGATGAGTCCACGTGAGTGTGCCCGACGCTAGAGAGTGCCTCAATAGGCCGGTATCCTCGTTTTAAGGAGGATGGATTGGCTTTTTTGGCTTGGATACTCAGGACCTGTGGGTGGCGAAACCCCAAACGCAGTTGCAGTTATCTTCTCTATGGAAGCTTGTAAGGGCTTCATTTTGACCGACAGACTCACACTCCATAAATTGGGTGAGGCGCTCAGAAACTCGCGGTGAGCCATCTATTATTGGATGGCTCAGTTTTAAAAGCCTGGGGGGATATACCCAGGTACGTAAGGGACGTTCGTGCACTTGCCATGGAGGATGCGCCCATCCTCGATTCTAAAAAGTACGATTTTTTTGGCTTTGTTGACCGTCGCCTCAAGTTTGCAGGAAGAGCTGTGTCCGACCGTTTGATAATGTTCCGTGTACACCATGCCATTGCCCGTGTGGTTCATCGAGGTTCCTGCTGCTTCAGTATTGGTCCAACTTGAGGACTTATACCAAGTCAGTACCGCTAGCGCCTCGCCGTTCGGGCCTGTTTGCTTTTTCATTGAATCGGGCTTGCCAAATAAATCCAGTGCCTCTTGGAGGTCTCGCCCTTCCCAGCGGGACTGGGCAATGGTGCTACAACCATTCAAAAGCAGTACTGATGAAATGACCATCCCCAGCAACACTGCTTTAGCCAACTTTTCCATCCCGACGCCCTCTGTCTCGCTAAAAGTAAAAAACTACATCTGATGTCTGTATTGGGGATTAGCGGATACTTACCCATCGCGATGCCCGTTCAAGTTGACGCGCTGCCGACCCGTTAGTGTCCATCGGCCTCAGCGTGCAGATCGGTTGCTATTTATTGCCAAGTATGGAGTCCAGGTCTTCCATCATCTGACTTTTCTCGCGGATGGGCGCCAGCTTAAAGAACATCTGCTGGGTAATATTAATCATCTGCATATATTCCATCTTGCCCATCGCAATCATATCTTTGCTCTTCGGCGAGCAAACGAATTCAGCACTGCGCTGGACCCAGGGGTCTTTCACGTCCTGCCATTTTTCCGATACTTTCAAGTGCCGTAGGCTACCCATGCGCGAGACAGATTGACCATTGATAAATCGAAACTTATGCGTTGGGCACTGGACCTCCATGTTGTAGACATCAATCATGGGCTTGCCCAGTTCTTCATAAACTAAAGTAACGGCGACTAACTGGGCTCCCTTGGTTTTTTTAGAGGGCGTCACGGAAGTTCGATCTGCGACATAGGTCACATTCTTGCCGGGCGCGCCATCCCCGTAGATGATCCACCAATCTCCGGTGGGACTTGAGTCATTGGCCCATGCGCAAGTAAACACTGATAGGAGCGCAACCAATAGGAGACGACGTTGATTGATCCCAGAATAAAAAGACATCTGCTGTTCAACTCCTTGAACTTGCGAAGTGGCTATCTAAGGGGTCAAGAAGCTAGCATCATGATGGGGGCAGTAACATAGAACAGATGTGCTAGTGGCATGTTGATACCTAGGGGGGACGGATGCGCCGATCACATCCTTTTGGCCAAGGCATCTACGCAGCCCCAGAACCCTGGCCGCCGGCAGGCGAAGTTTCCAAATCGCACTACAGCGCGCCTGATCTATCGCTTTCAACAGTGCCAAAGGTGGACGGATACACATGAAAAAGCCCGCATTCGCGGGCCTTTTTCACTGCGTGTTACGGACTACTTGAACAACCCGCCAATGGCGTTGATTGCATCCGCCGCCTTGTTGACGTTCTGCTGGCGTTGCGGGTTGGTGTCGACCTGCGCCTGGGCGTTGTAGGTAGAGTTGCTGCAGCTTTTGTTGGTTTGCGTGAGCGCCGCCTGGTAAGCGGTTGCGCGCAAGGTGTCGCCCTTGGCATTGGCGGCATTGGTTTTTGCCTGCAGGTCGCGAACCTGTTGCTGGCAGGAGGCACTGTTGCTGTTATTGGCGTTGACGGTGCTGTTGTTGGCACCACCGAGGGCAGACGACAGCGCACCCGTGAGGGCACTCAGGTCGGCGGCATGGGCGGGCAGGGTGAACAGGCTGAACAGGGCGGCGGCGGGTGCGAGTTTGGAAAGACGCATGGCAAACCTCAATGTTTTATTGCCTGCGCAACGCAGAAGTCCCGAGCTGGCGCAGAACAATATCCGTATAAGAGGTGCGCCCGGGCGGGAAAAATACTATTGGGTCGGTTATTGGCCTTCAACGCTGAAGTTCCATAAGTGTGAATCCTTTCACGTTGTACACGACGCATGGCTGCAGGAGTGTCATTACGCCACTATCTATAGAAGGCTCCTGTGATTGCCTTATCAAATCGGAGAAAGTTCTCCTCGCAGTGACGGAGTCGTTTGAAGTTTGATGTCTGAAAAGGGTTTCGCCTTCATCCGAGGAACCCCGGCAATTTATCTAAACCAAGGCTCCCGAGCCCCGCGACGCTGAAGTGGTGTCTGCGCTTGCCCGGGGCTGGTTTGAGTCTAGCGCCACCGGGCAGTCTTCAACGGGGCCTGCGGTTGGCGTGCATGTTCTTAGCATCCTTTGGACCGCACTACGCGCCAGTTTGCCTGGCGGGCGTAATCGGCGCGATTCCAGGTAAACGGCAACAGCCCTCCATGCCGCATCTGCAGCAGAGTTAAAAGGCAGTCACGCACTGCTCAGCAGAAAAGCTGAGCCACCGAAAGCAAGCAAATTACCTGAACAAAGATTTGAGCTCTAATGGGGTGTTTCATCGCCGCGACCCTCCAGTACAGTTGCTGTTAAGAGAGAGATGGGTGTTGTCAATCTTCCTTGGCTCGCCAAAGTCACTCGCAACTGTTCCTCTGAGTATAGTGCCTGCGCCGAATTCTTCACGTTTGATCCCCAGTCATACGGTTTACAACTATCTGCCGGCCTCTATTGCACTTTTTTGCATTTTTCCTATCTATCTTTGTCGCAGCCCCGCCGATCCCCCGCGCGGGGCATGAGAACCAGATCGGGTGCCGATGGATCGCACGTTACTGTTATTCAAGATTCGATGGAGGCGCCAGCCACTGTGGCTGGCGGCAGTGTTAATGCTCTGTGTTGGCGGGTGTACGCAGCAGCAAGGGCAAGATATCGCCAAGCAGTTCAGCAATGGTAAACCCGATGAGTTTTTCCAGACGAGTGTCGATCGCATGGCCACCCTGGGCATGCGCGACAACTTGCAGAGCCTGTATTTGCTGATGAACAAGCTCTACCTGCGCAACCCCAACCAGTGGCGCCAGTCGGGTTACCCGGATGCGGTGAGCGCCGCGCGGGAAATTCGCCAGGCCATTGAGCAGCGTCGCTCACTGCCGGCCCTTGGCGACCGCCGCGATTTGGCCGCGTTGAGTTATTCGCTGAGTCCGGAGTTCAAAGGCGACCGGGTCGGCGCCTTTATCTATGCCATCGGCAGCATGATTGTGACGGCCCACGGTGGCCGCACCGAGTTCTACATCACCGACTCGATCAACCCGCAGTTCGTCAGCAACGCCGCGCGCAATATCGAAAAGGCCACCTGGCTGCTCGGCAAGCGTCAGGATGCGAATGGCGTGCTGCTGCTGTTTTCCAACGAAATTTCGGAGGAGGGTAGCAACCTGAGCTTCGCCGTGGAGTTCGGCAAAATCGTCGCGCGCCTCGACCTGTTGACCCAGATGCTGGATGAACGCTACCGGCGCATTGGGCTCAATTACGCGCAGAGCCTGTTGCTGATGAATTTCCTGCCGGTGCAGTGATGCATTTCGTCGGCGTGGATTTAAGCCTCATCGCCAATGGCCGATGCAGGGGGGAGACCTGTCATGTGAGGAGCGTGTTATCAAACATCTAACCATTGAAGAGCTGGACGCGATCACAGAGATCGAAACCACTTCAAATATCTTGCGACTGACTTCGCGTTTGACCGGAATGCGCTTTTCAGCCATTTCCAAGATGACGGACACGCACTGGGTGGCGTGTGCGGTTCATGACGAGTTGCAGTTCGGGCTGGAGGCCGGCGACGAGTTGCTCGTGGAGGCCACGTTGTGCAACCAGTTACGCGCCAATCGCAAGTCGATCGTCATCGAGCATGCCAGTCGCGACCCGGTATTCTGGGAGCACCCGTTGCCCAAGGAGCATGGCTTCGAGAGCTATATCTCGTTGCCCATCGTGTTCTCCGACGGCACTTTTTTTGGCACCTTGTGCGCGTTGGACGTGTTGCCCAGGCAGTTTGAAAACACCCAAATGCTCGAAATCCTGAGCATCTTTACGCGGCTCATCGGCACTACGCTGGAATTGCAGCGCAGCAGAGCCTGAACCCATCAAGGTGGTTTGCTGGGCTATGTCTCTTTTCTCTGTAGGAAACGGCCTATCTTGCATCCCGCCGCTTGAATCACCCCTCAGTGCGCAATAGCCTCGGACTTTTCCGAAAAAATGAGGCCCTCCCTTGGGTAAGCGAAAAACGGTTTGGCCGACAGACCGCGAAATACGCCTGCGCTTTATGCTCTTTGCCGTGATCGATGCCGCGAGTGTCCAGGGTGTTCCAGCGGAGCTGTTACTGCCCGCGCACGCACTGCTGCAAGGTTCGCCAACCGAAGCGCAGCTGCTGGGTGCCCTGGTTGAAATCCTCGCCGCCGAAGAAATGTACGGGTTCAGGTTTGCGCCGGGATCAGAAGCGCAGGAATTGCTGGACTTACTGGCGCAGCCTAGCGATTGAACGCCGTCGTTAGACCGTTTATTTCCATAAGATTGGACGACATGCCTGGATAGAATATCCATGACGTCGAATTGGCGCGTGTCACGGACATCCGCGACGCGATAACAACGAAATGCCCACCATCACAGCCGGCACAGCTGTCTTGATCGACTAAGCTTCCCTCCGAACATCCGATCCTGCTGCTCTGTCGCCGTCTTGCGCCGCTGCCTGGCGTCTCTAGAATCGGCCCCAGAACTTACTCATTTCCTGTCGATTACGGAGTTTCGAACATGATGAATGCAATGCAGATGCCGATGAACACTTCCATGCCAATGATGCCGATGATGGGCATGCCGATGATGATGGCCACCATGAAATGCGAAATGGCCGCTGACGCCATGATGTGCACCATGAAGCCGGCGGCGGGCATGGACATGGCTCAGTTCAAGACCAACGCCGAAATGATGGCGATGATGATGAACTGCGGCATGCCGATGATGATGCAGTGCGCCAACATGTCGATGATGTGCATGTCCGCCGAGACCATGGCGATGATGTCGGGCATGAATATGCCGATGAACATGCCGATGATGTCGATGGGCATGATGATGCCTATGATGAAGTGCGTGATGGAATGCACCCTGCAGGCTGACGGCATGATGTGCAAAATGATGCCGATGCCGGGCATGAGCATGGACATGATGAAAAACTGCTGCATGCTCATGAATAAAATGATGAACGACTGCGCCATGCCGATGATGATGAGCTGCAACGGCATGCCGATGATGTGCTGCACCTGCTGACAGGTAGCGCAATAAAAAACGCCCCGATGATTCGGGGCGTTTTTTTTGCCGGGATTAATCCAGGCGTTCGGGGTAGGTGATTACCAGGAACGCCACGGCTTCGCTGTCCGCCGGGTTGCGGTAGCGGTGGGGCTGGTCGGCATAGAACAGGATCGAGTCGCCGGTGGAGAGCAGGTAGCGCTCATCGTTGACACTGACCTCCAGCACACCTTGCGCCACGACCAGGTTCTCCTGGATGCCGGGGCCGTGGCCTTCGGAGACTTCCTCGCCAAGCGCACGCAGGCGAATCTCGTAGAACTCCGACTGACGCGCCGTATCGTAGGGAAACAACGCGCGGCTGGTAAACGCGCCGTCGGCACTCACCAGGCGTTTGCTCTGGTGTGCCGGCAGCACCTCGACGCCTTCGAACGCGCGGTCCTCCAGGAACGCCGCGACCGACACCTTCAAGCCCTTGGCGATCTTGCACAGCACCTTGATCGACGGCACGCTGCGCCCGGATTCAATCTGCGCCAGCATCGCCCGACTGACCCCGCACACACGCGCCAGGCCATCCAGTGACAGATGGCGTTTGCTGCGCAAGCGTTGCAGGTTATGCGCGACGCACAAGCTGATCACGTCGTCGTCAACAGTGGGTTTGGGCAGGGGGTCGGGTGGTTCGGGGAGCACGTGCAGGAAATTCATCGGCCTTACGCCCGGCGAGTATCGCTGGACGGCGTCACCTGTGCGGTAAACACCGCCAGCCCGGCACGCGCCGCGTACATCGCCCACATCAGCTCAGCCGCGGCACGCGCCTGGCGGCGTTTGCGGTGAAGCGTGAAGTCGATGACGGTGGCGGATGTTTGCATGGGGGCAGTCTCGTGCGGCGTGGTTGGTTCAGTGGCTCCACAGTAATGCCTGCCGGTTATTTCTTTAAATACTGAGTTTGCATGTGGTAATTCGATTTTGGACTTAACCCATAAATTGGGTCCGACACTGTTGTGGGAAGGGTCTGGTCCGTTAATAAGGCGTGACCTGGCGGGCGCGCCTGCCTTCCCAACACTGTTCGCATGCCAGGCTCAGCCTGCCACGCCCCCGAATTCCAAGGACCTGCCTCGATGCTGCTGCGCCAACCCCCGCTCTTTTTTGCCGCCCTGACCTTAAGTTCGCTGGTGCAGGCCGAAGACCTGCAACTGGCCCCGGTCGAAGTCACCAGCAGCGAGGCGAGTGCTGGTGAAGTCGCCCAGGCACAACTCAAGAGCGTGCCCGGCGGCACCAATTTCATCGACATGAACAGCGTGCAGCAGGGGCGGGTGAGCACCAACGAAGATGTGTTCAAGTACCAGGCTGGGGTGTACGCCAAGGCGGCGAATAATGAAGGGGTGAAACTCTCGATTCGCGGTTCCGGCCTCAATCGCAGCCCGGGTTCGCATGCCTCGGGGCTGTATGAAATGTTCGATGGCTTGCCGCTGACCGGCCCCGGCGGGACCCCCTATGAGCTCAAGGACCCCTTGTGGCAAAGCCGCGTCGAGGTGCTGCGCGGTGCCAATGGCTTTGACCAGGGCGCATTGGCGCTGGGTGGCGCGGTCAATTATGTGACCCGCACCGGCTACGATGCGCCCAAGCTGCAGCTGCGCTATGAGGCCGGCAGCCGTGGCTACGCCCAACGCGAGATCAGCTCCGGGCAAGTGCTGGGAGATGCCGACTACTACATCAGCCTCACCGACTCCGAGTCCGACGGCTACCAACGCCAGAGCGCTGCCACGGGCAAGGGCTTGGCGGCCAACTTCGGCTACCGCTTCAACCCGGACCTGGAAACCCGTTTCTATTTCCGCTACCGCGAAACCACCAACGACACCCCCGGCAAACTTACCCGTGCGCAGATCAGCCACGACCCGCGTGCGGCCAACAGCCTTAACGCCGCCCGCGACTCCAAGCGCCTGCAACCGGGCTCGACCTGGATCGCCAACAAGACCACCCTGCACTTGGACGACAGCTCCCGCGTCGAAGTCGGACTGGCCTACCACGACTATCCGATGGACCTGCGTGAAGGCACCAACCGCCTGAAGGTTGCCTACACCGACATCAGCAGCACCCTCAATTACATCCGCCAGGACACGCTGTTCGGCCACGACAGCACCACCACAGTCGGCCTGCGCACCACCCAGGCGATGCCCAACAACGGCGCGTCGGAATATGTACGCACGCCCGCCGGCAATACGGCCACCTACGCACCCGGAACTAAGACCCGCGACTACAGCTACCTGGGCTCCGACACCGTGCTGCATATCGGCAACGACCTGGAACTGGTCCCGGACCTGTGGCTGACCACCGGCCTGGCGGCGATCTACACCCGCCGCGAAACCCAGGTGACCTACCCCGAAGGCCAGGCGCCGCTGAGCCAGCATGACTGGGACTACGCCCCGCGCATCGGCCTGCGTTATGACTTCACCCCGCAATTGCAGGTATACGGCAACTTGAGCCGTTCGGTCGAGCCGCCGCACGCCTGGTCGATGATCTGGGGTTCCAACAAATACTTCGGCCCAGGCAGCGGCCCGGCTATTGGCCTGCAGCGTGAAGGCGTCAGCTTGAAAAACCAGACCGCGACCACCTTGGAAGTCGGCAGTCGGGGCGAGGCGTGGATCGGCCAGTGGGACCTCGCGCTGTACCGTTCAGAAGTGCGCCACGAGCTGCTCAGTGTGGAAACCCAGGCCCAGACCTCTTCCAGCAATGCCATCATTGCCGAATCCAACGCCAGCCCCACCGTGCACCAGGGCGTAGAGCTGAGCCTGCTCAGCCCGCTATGGGAAGGCGGCCGCAGCGGCCAGGTGGCCCTGCGCCAGGCCTACACCTTCAGTGACTTCCACTACCGCGACGACGACCGTTTCGGCGACAACACCTTGCCGGGCATTCCCAAGCACTACTACCAGGCCCAACTGCGCTACAGCCACCCGACCGGTTTCTACACCAGCCTCAACACCGAGTATTCCTCGCGTGTGGCGGTGGACTACGCCAACTCCTACTACGCCGCGTCCTACACGACTTTGGGGGCGACCTTCGGCTACGACGCGCCCAAGCAGGACTGGCAAGCGTGGGTCGACCTGCGCAACCTCACCAACCGGCGCTACGCCAACACCGTCACCCCCGGCTACGACGACAAAGGCCTGGACACGGCCCGCTCGACCCCGGCAGACGGTCGTGGCATCTACACCGGCGTCTCATGGAGCTGGCGTTAACCCGCCGCGACCGCCCCGCCGTGGTGAGCTTGTCGTGATGAATGGGCTTGTTGTGGCTGCCAGGCTTGTTGTGGAGGTCGAGCTTGTTGTGATGACCGAGCTCATTGTGATGACGGGCTTGGCTTGTTGTGGCTGCCAGGCTTGTTGTGGCGAGCGGGCTTGCCCCGCGTTGGGTGGCGAAGCCGCCCCATTAAGACTCAACGCAATAAACCTGACACTCATCGCCAGCAGTGACAGGGGCTGCTTCGCAGCCC